>NZ_JAXCLE010000025.1:0-37982 GCF_037027585.1 Solibacillus ferritrahens
CCTGTTCTTCCTTATACAAGACCGAAAACGAAAGATGGCTTCTTCCGTAAACATGAGTATGTCTATGATGAACATTATGATTGCTATATTTGCCCGAATGACCAGATGTTGCGCTATACAATGACGACGAAAGAAGGCTATCGCCAATACAAATCGAATCCAGCGGTTTGTGCGGATTGCCCATTTCTAGCACAATGTACGGAAAGTAAAAATCATACGAAAATGATTCAGCGACATATTTGGGCAGATTATCTAGAAGAAGCCGAACATCTTCGTCATCATCATGAAATTAAATCCATTTATGCAAAACGAAAAGAGACAGTTGAACGTGTCTTTGCGGATGCGAAAGAGAAGCATGGTATGCGATGGACAACACTAAGAGGCCTTAAAAAATTGTCCATGCAGGCGATGCTTACTTTTGCTGCCATGAATTTGAAGAAACTTGCCACATGGACTTGGCAAGGAGCTTAGATGAGGGCATCTTCCCTCGAAAAGGAGACCTTTTACAGAACTTCGGAGCTTAATTTGATAAAAGAAATGACAAAAGGCATCGAGAGACGAGCTCTCGATGCCTTTTGTCGACAATCTGAGGCTTCCAACATTTATTGGAAGCCTTTTTGCATTTATTACATATCAGTATGACGTGTAGAATTTGCAAGATCAGGATCTGTATTTACACTATCAGGGTCTGCATTTTCAGCAGCTATTGCCTGAGATTTTGGATCATCTACTTTAGCAACTTCGTCTAAAGGTAATGGTTCTTCCCCTTCGGAAGATGCTGTTCCATCATCAAATACTGGCGGTTGTTTTACTGTTTTCCCTTTTACTTTTTCAACAATTGATGAAGATTGTTCTTTTAATTGAGTAGACAGTTGAGCAGTCTTTTCTTTTGCTGTCCCGGAAAGCTCGATACTTTTATCTTTCAAAGTTACAGCTTGTACCGCTACATCGTTGCGCATTTCACTGCCTGTTTTTGGAGCTAATAATAACGCAGTGGCTACCCCTACAATTCCACCAACTAATGCCCCAATTACAAAATCTTTTACATGAATTTTTTCATCATCATAAATTGAATCATTAAGCTGTTGATAGTTAACTCGTTTTTCTTCCATAATAATACTCCCCCTTGACATTTTAAAATAATTTACCCATTATTTCTTTTCAAAAACCCAAATTTTGATTTTGCCTTCATATTTGGTGGTGTTTCATTTGTTTTAGTACTCGTATAAATAATATCTTCATCGTTAATTGGCTTACGCTGACGCCATTGATCCGCGATACCCATTGCGACATTACTCCACTGAACAACTTGTGCAATTTTATCTTCATTTTTGTGAACTTCTGTAGAAATTGATGTAGTAATGCGTTGTACCGATGAATTTAAACTATTTACAGAATCGCCTACCCCTTTAACAGCGTGGACTACAGAATTAAGCTTCTCCGACTTTTCAGAAATATCATCAGCCAATGCATTTGTTTTTGTAAGTAAGCTGGTCGTCTCACGGGTAATGCCTTCCATTTGCCCTTCAATTCCAGCAACCGTTCCGGCAATAGAATTCAATGTATTCTTTACAGAAAACAGTGTCATACCGATGCTTACACATAACACTAAAAATCCGATTGCAGCTACTAATGCAGCTATATAAAGTAGTACTTCCATAATGTTACCTCCTATATCTAGTCCATTTAAACATTCGACAAAAAACCTGACAATCCTTTTCTTTGAAAACATATTTCGCCAAAACTACACGAAATATAAGTTTTTCACTCGTGAAATTATTACAATCATATATTTTTTTCACTCACTCAAAAATGAATGTGCCTTTTGTCCATATTGTCATATTTCCCATTCCATCAGTTAATAAAACCCATTATAAATATTAGTTCTATCATTTATGTATGAAAAACAGCTTATCCTCTAATCCAGGTTAAGCTGTTTTTCTTTTTTATTTCAAAATAGCTTCGAAAGCATCTTGATATTTATGAACATCTCCCGCTCCCATGAAAAGGAACACGGCATTTCCATGCTTTTTAAGATCGTCAATTGTATCAAGAGTCAGTACAGTGCACCCTTCGATAAGGCAAGCTAAGTCTTCAATGGAAAGTTCACCTTGTTTTTCACGAGCAGAACCGAAAATATTACATAAATATGTTGTATCTGCCCCACTTAAACTATCCGCAAAATCTTGCAAAAAGGCTTTTGTTCGAGTAAAAGTATGTGGTTGGAATATCGCAACGATTTTACGTTCTGGATATTTTTGACGTGCGGATTGTAAAGTTGCCGCAATTTCAGTAGGATGGTGTGCATAATCATCTACTAAAACAATGTCGCCAATTTTTGATTCCGTGAAGCGGCGTTTTACCCCTCCATAAGTATTAAGTCGTTCCTGAATTAAATTTGCTGGTATGCCTTCATAATGACAGAGTGAAATAACCGCTAATGAATTTAAGATTGTATGATCCCCAAATAGTGGAATAAAGAATTTACTATAAAATTCATTGCGAACATATACATCAAACACAGTACCTTCAGTTGTTTTCTCAATATTACGAGCTGAAAAATCATTGGCAGAATCAAAACCATAATACACAACTGGTACATTCGCTTGAATTTTTTGAAGCTGTTCATCATCTCCACATGCAATGATTGCTTTATTCACTTGTAATGCTAATTGTTGGAATGCATCATATACATCATCAATGCTCGTAAAATAATCTGGGTGATCAAAATCAATATTCGTCATTACAGCATAATCCGGATGATAGGCTAGAAAGTGTCGGCGGTATTCACATGCTTCCATTACAAAGTACGATGCATCTTGTGTACCAGAACCCGTACCATCTCCTATTAGATAAGAAGTTGGCATATAGCCTCCTACAACATGACTCATTAAACCAGTTGTTGATGTTTTACCGTGCGCCCCAGTAATAGCAATAGATGTATAGCGATTGCTATACTCACCCAAAAACTTATGATAACGGATAACCTCTAAACCTAATTCACGTGCACGCACTAATTCGGGATGGTCATCATTAAATGCATTACCTGCAATTACTGTTAAGCCTTCTTTAATATTATTTTCATCAAATGTTAGAATTTCTATTCCTCGGTCACGTAAAGGTTGCTCTGTAAAATAATACGTATCTACATCAGAACCTTGTACTTGCTCTCCAGCATCAAATAAAATCTGCGCAAGTGAACTCATTCCTGAACCTTTAATACCTGTAAAATGATAGCGTGTCATTATTGTTAAAACCCTCCTAGGATGCATTGATCCCATTGAAATTATTAATTTATTGTTTTCAAAGTTATGCCTACATTATAGCACCAAATATACGTAACAATAATTGAACGACAATTCTAAATTTATTATCATTCAATTATCCTGTAGCTTATCCGCCAAATTGCTCAACTAAATCTTCCTCAGTTATAAATACATCTCTCGGCTTGCTTCCCTTTGGTTCAGAAACAAAGCCTTGACGTTCTAACATGTCTATTAGTCTTGCCGCTCGATTGTAGCCTATATGATAACGACGTTGTAAAAGTGATGTCGACGCTGAGCCTTGTTCATATACAAATCGGCATACTTCTTCAAACAATTCATCTTGGTCCTCTACTGTTTCAGAGCGTTTTAATAATTCTTCTTGCTTAAATATATATTGTGGCTCTCCCTGTTCACGTACATACTCAATAATTTCCTCTATTTCATCATCAGTAACAAATGTACCTTGAATTCGGGTAGGAGCGGACATTCCATTTCCTAAATATAACATATCCCCTCGCCCTAGCAAGCGTTCTGCGCCTTGTGTATCCAAAATTGTACGAGAGTCAATTTGAGATGATACTGAAAAGGCAATACGTGTTGGAATATTGGATTTTATTAGTCCTGTAATGACATCCACAGAAGGGCGCTGTGTTGCAACAATTAAATGTATCCCTGCAGCGCGAGCCTTTTGAGTAATTCGAACAATGCTATCTTCTACATCTTGAGGAGACATCATCATTAAATCCGCCAACTCGTCTATTACAATCAACAAGTATGGGAGCTTTTGTGCATACATTCCATTTGCGTCACACATTTTATTATATGCTTCTATTTTACGTGCACCGCTATGCATAAATAACTGATATCGTCTTTCCATTTCTTCCACTGCCCATTTTAGTGCGGCAGTAGCAGCTTTAACGTCCGTTATAACAGGACTTACTAAATGCGGAATATGATTAAACGGTGCCAATTCAACCATTTTTGGATCAATTAACATTAGTTTTAATTCATTAGGATTTGCTTTATATAGTAAACTCACTAAAATCGAGTTAATACATACCGACTTACCAGAGCCTGTTGCCCCTGCAATAAGACCATGTGGCATTTTTCGTAAATCAATGGTTACAGGTTTACCTGTTAAATCCAAACCTAAAGCAGCCTCTAATGGAGAATCAGAATTAGTAAACGATGCTGAATCCGTCACTTCAGATAATCGTACGGAACGGGAAATCCGGTTTGGAATTTCAATCCCAATTGAACGTTTCCCTGGAATTGGTGCATCAATTCGAATATCTTTTGCAGCTAGCGCCAGTTTAATATCATCAGTTAAATTACGGACTTTACTTACTTTAGTCCCTTGCCCGACTGTGATTTCAAACTGCGTTACAGCAGGTCCTTGCACGATTGACTCAATATGCGCCTGAATTTGGAAGTGGGATAATGCTTCGACTAAATTCTCTCCCTGTTCGTCCATCCAATCACGATCTTCTACCATTTCCTCAGGTGGCACTAAATACTCAAGTGGTGGTTTCACATAAGGGATCCGTTTTGGCAATTGAGGAGTTTCTATAGCTTCCTCGCTGTTATGTTCAATTAAAGGTAATTCCTGAACTTCCGTAGTAGCGGCTACTTCGAGCAACTCTTCCAATGGTTGCTGCACATTTTCATCACGCTCCAATAAACCAACAGAAGTCAAAGGCAAGTCATTTATTGGTTCTGTTCGTACCTCGCTGTCTACACCCTTTTGTAACGGTTCATGTTGTAAGATAATTGTTTCAGTTTTATCTTCTTCCTGTCCATCAGATAGGGCTAATGGATTTGTATCTATAAGATTATTCTGCTCATTATCCAATCGTTGAGTGGTAGCGACTTCATTGTTAAATGTAGTGGTCATAGTCATCTCAGAATTTACCAATTCATTTTGACCGTTACCCTCTTCAATATCCTCTTTAATGCCTTCTTCTACTACTTCCGACTCTATAACAATATGCTTCTGTTGACTTAATTGTTGCTCGACAAATTTCTTTGTTAGCAACTTTTGTTTATCTGATTTCAACATGACAACATTGAATGGCAGACGACTTCCCGTACTGACAGGTTTTACTGTTTCCTCACTCTTTTGCTCGATTACAGTACTTTCGTCTGTCGAAGGAATTTGCTCAACATTTAATTGACCGATATGAATTGTGGAATTTTCAATCGTTACATGTTTTACCTGTACATCATTCATAGTTTCTGCAGCAGTAGTCTCTTCTATTGTTTCCTTTTCTTCTACTTCTTCTATCACCATATCAGGCGGTGATAGGTCTTTATTATCTGTCGCTTCAGTTAGATCTTGTTGTTCCGAAACGTCATCTTCCACTTCAAACAGAATAAGCTCTTTTTCACTACTTGTTTCCGTCTCAATTACAATTTCACTATGTTGTAACAACTCTTCACTTGTACTTTGTTCAACTGTTTCTTGTTGTACCGGTTCAGTAGAATGTTCAACAGCTTCTTCAGAAAATTGATTGAGCGCTTCAATATTTTCAGGTTCAATATTTACTGTTAATTCAGGTACTTCATTTTTTTGCTGTTCTTCCGCCTCTTGGTGTTTTTCGATTAGCTTTTCAATGGGTGTTGGCTTTTTAAATCCATGTACAGGCGAAGGTACATCTGTAGGAATAAAGCGTTTTCTCAATTCAATTGGTTTCGCAGCTTGGTTGCTGACATGTTTTTCTTCAAGCGTCGGTTTTTTGCGTAAATTTTCACGATCTTCTTTCAGAATTGGCATTCGGCGTACTGGATCATTCTTCTGTATGACATTTGAATGTCCTTTTCCTTTACGGCGTCGCTCCAGCAGCTCTCCAATACCAGAGACTTCCACATCATAGATTTCACGGCCAGCAGAAGACTTCTGCAAATAACTTGGCAATGAAAGCTTTTCATTGTCTTCATCATAAAAGCTAGTTGTTTGGCGCTGTTGCTCTTCTTTTTGTTCTGCTTCTTTAAATTCATCTTCAATTAAAGGGAATCGAAATGCTTTTTTCTTACGATCTCGATCTGCCTGCTCATTAAAGTCAGGCTGCACTTTATTTTGTTCGTTGGTATCGGTGTTTGTATAACTTTCTTGTTCATCATATTCTTCATATAAATCCATCTTAAACAATTTATTAAATTTATTTTTTATCCAGCTCATAAATACCCACTACTTTCCTTAAAAACGTTGCCATTCAAATTTCATTATTTAAACGGTCTTTATATGTATATAAGATTTATACACCTCAAAAGCATATCATATTTGCAGTATAAATGCGCTTTGTCACTCATATTTTTAAACATAAAAAAAGTTAGTATGAAGAGGCTAGGCTCAACATACTAACTTTTATCTTCCCCTAACGAGAAGGTATTTCGAATGGGCTACCTACTTCGGCAGAATCCTCTAAGACTAAAATCCCTTTTACCTCTGGAGCACCTGGAATTGCTAGTTCACGTGCCGAACAAAGCATACCAAATGAATCTTCTCCACGTAAATTTCCTTCTTTAATTAATAACCCTGAAGGCATAACCGCACCGACTTTTGCTACTACTACTTTTTGGCCAGCTTCAACATTAGGTGCGCCACATACGATTTGTAATGTCTCGTCACCTACATTTACTTTACATACACTTAGTTTATCAGCATTTGGGTGTTTTTCTTTTGCTTCTACATAACCTACAACGAATTTAGGGGAGAAATCTACATCCAAAGAAATTTCTGCACCATTAGTCGTTAAGGCTGTCTCTATTTTTTGCACTAATTCAGGTGTAACTTCCACATTGCCTGCTACATCCAAGTCCAAATATTTGCTAGCATTGAAAAGGTTGAATGCTTTTATTTCACCAGTTGATTCTTCTTTTAAGATGGCTACGTCACCAGCACGTTCAACCTCTGTTTTTACAATGGATTCTGTTGCTAACTGAACTAATAGGACATCTCCTACATGTGTTTTGTTGTATGCTACTTTCATTTTTCTTCTTGCTCCTTTTTTACTTTGTTTTTCGCTAAAATAAATATTGGTTCTAAATGACCGTTTTCATATACAAATGACAAGCTCGTAATCGGAACCGCGCCAACTGTAAAGAAATGCATTGTCATCTGCGCTAATACATCATACCCTACTTCATTTCGAATATCACCAATAATTAATACATCCTGGTGTGGCACAGATACTGTCATTTCTCCTTCAATTTTACTTTCCATTTCCTTTAAAAAGCTTTCGTTCAATATACGGCTCGCATCATAACCGTCATTCTGATTTAAAAAATAATAGATATTGCCCGAAACTTCATCACGTTTTACAGAAGTCGGCAATTTTTTTACAGAAAAACGGGCAGCTTCGCGGATCTGCTCCTCTGATACACTTAATTTTGGTAGCATTGATTCATCAATTAAACGATAAGTTGTCCCTAAATCAAGTGCATAATAAATACGAGTTTCAGCAGTGTGACTTGTCATTACAAAGGTATGGCCTTCATTTGATTTTTTGGGGAAGGATGTGGAACGAATAATAGGATATACTGAAGCCAATCCTCCAAAACCTTGCTCCTCTTCTCGTTCCATTGCTAAAAAGGTTTGTTCAATTGTATAAACAACTTCATCAATAGCCTGATTTTTTTTCGTTTTGTACTTCGTCACTATTTCCGGTAAAAAAATGTCCATTCCTTTTCCGATTTTTTTGTGATCCAGACGCAATTTATCGTGCTTCTCATCGAATGTGAATGTAAAATTAGCCTCACCCAATTTAGTCTTTAGTTCAGCTACTAATTGCTTCGATTCCATTCAACCACTCCTTTATCTAATCAAAAACGGTCCACAAATGTGAACCGTTTCATCTACTTAACCCATTGTAGCAAAAAAGCAATACGAATACTTTGCGCAATGCTTCAAGCTAATCAATAACGTTGACAGTCTGTACAATTTCCATCATTTCCTGAATTTTGGTATCCAATTTTTTGTCTTCGGAAATTGTTGATAATTTAACCCCGCCTAAATTAGCGATGAGTTCATATTTCCCTTTAGATTGCTCTACAACTCCTGAAAACCCGAATAGATCATCAGACTTGAAGGTTTTTTCCTCCACGATTTTACCTGTACTCTCGCTCTTAAAAATATCATAATGCAGCTGACTATCATTTGTTTCATTTTGGTTTACAAATAAAATATATGAATCTTTACCATTTAGAATTGTATAATTTAATTCATCAATTCCTTTTTCAATACTATACCCCGCTGGCAAGTACAGCTCTATATGTCCAATTGATTTATTCACTTCTTTTGGTTCACTACTGAACACCGTTTCGGCATTTTCCATTCCAGCTATAGCTTGGTCCTCAACTGATAGGCTGCACGCAGTCAAAACAGCAACTATTACGATAAGTAAAGCTGCTTGTATCCATTTACGACCCATAGTTTCCCCCCTCTTTCAGACTTTCTATCGTATCATAATAATTTTTCAACCTGCAATGCAACGAAAATGATTTACATTTGTTCGTTTTGATCTCTGCTCATTTTGAATAATACTTGTCCAACTAATAGCTTCACGATATGTTCAAACATTGCTTTACGATCGATTAAATTATGTGTAAAGATGCCAACTGCACCTTGATGGTGACGAATATTTTCAATATTAGTATAGACGTCCATGACAGGTCCAAGTTCCTTCCCTATCCGAAGCTCCCGTGCGATTTCTTCAGGCAACGCAAATTGCGCACCAGAACTAGCAATAATCGTTCCATCTTTTAAATTCACAGCTCCCCAGTTACAGCAATACATTGTCCCTTCAATTTCATCAACCCCACCTTCAAGGCCAAATGTTATATCGGCATTTGTTTTCATCATTGTATTACGTGCACGATTAATGGCACCTTGTCTTGTTTCTTCATTTGAAAAAGGTTGAATAGATACATCAGAAGGGACATCTATACTCTCTATTGTAGCTTCTGGGAAGAACTGCTTGACAATTGCTTCGACAGCGCCAACTTTCGCTTTATTTTTCGTTCCGACTGCTACTTTCATCTTTTCATCTCCAAGTTGTTTCAATTAAGAAACAGTTCTTAAAAACCGTTTCCTTATGTAGATTGCTTATTGCTATCCCGTCAATTTCACAAAAAAACAAGGATGCAATTATTTCACATCCTTGTATTATAATATATTCTTCTATTTTTTTATACGTTTGCACGTATTGAATCAATTGTTGAACGATCTGCCGATTGAACTAACTTTACAAGCAGCTCTTTTGCCGCTGCATAATCATCCACATGAATAATGGAAGCGGATGTATGAATATAGCGGGAACAAATTCCAATTACAGCAGAAGGGATTCCATCATTTTGCGTATGCACACGTCCTGCATCCGTACCACCTGGAGATACGAAATATTGGTAAGGAATTTTATTTGTTTCGGCTGTATCCAAAACAAATTCGCGCATCCCGCGATGAGTCACCATTGAACGGTCAAAAATACGTAATAATGGACCGTTGCCTAATTGTCCAAACTCATTTTTATCACCAGATGTGTCATTTGCTGGTGAGGCATCTAATGCAAAGAATAAGTCTGGCTTAATCATATTTGCTGAAACTGCAGCACCGCGCAACCCGACTTCTTCCATTACGTTTGCACCGGAATAGATATGGCTATTCACTTCTTTTCCATGAAGTTCCTTTAAAAGCTCGATTGCCAATCCGCAACCATAACGGTTATCCCAAGCTTTCGCCATTATTTTTTTAGGGTTTGCCATTGGTGTAAATGGACATACGGGAATAATTGATTGACCAGGACGTACCCCTAACTTTATCGCATCTTCTTTTGAATCCGCTCCGATATCGATTAGCATATTTTTAATATCCATCGGTTTTGAACGCTCTGCATCTGTTAATAAATGTGGAGGAATTGATGCAATAACCCCTGGAATTTCAAGTTCTTTAGTATAGACTGTCACACGCTGTGCCAGCATTACCTGGTTCCACCAGCCACCAAGCGTTTGGAAACGAATCATTCCATTATCTGTGATGGAAGTAACCATGAACGCTACTTCATCCATATGACCTGCCACTAAAATTTTTGGTGCATTCTCATCCTTTGCTTGACGGACTCCAAAAACGCCACCTAAATTGTCCTGAATAATTTCATCTGAATATTTTTCTAATTCTGAACGCATAAAATTTCGAACCGCACGTTCATTACCTGGTGCTCCAGGCAGTTCTGTTAAAGTTTTAAATAGGGCCAGTGTGTCTTGATTCATTATGTAACACCTCTAAAAGTAGATTTGCACATATTATAACACAAAATTAATTGAGTATTTCGACTTTCGAACCTTCTATTTTTTTTACACTATTTTATGAGTATGTTAAAGTAAGTATAGTGAATATTTTGAGGAGGTTTTTGAGATGAACTTAAAAGATTTTACAATAGGACTTGTAACTGGGGTGGCAGCCGCTGTCATCGTAAAGGAAATGAGCAATCGCGTTGCGCCATACGCAAATCCTGATCATATTTTAACAAATATTAAAGATGAATTTAAAAAGCAGGCACCGATTGATGGTTCTTGGATTTACATGAAAACTGAAAACTTTAGTAATGGCTTTACAGAAACACCAGTATACCGCGGTGGTATTTCCCGTACGATGAATGGGGAGATAGAAAACTACGAATTTGCAGCTGATGCTCGTTCTGGTGCAATTGTGGATATTAAACAAGTTTAAAAATATAAATGCGATGACGAAATTTGTCTTCGTATAAATATTATATGTACGAAATTGATGGAAAAAGCGCCTGCATGAAATAATCATGCGGGCGCTTTTATGGTTATTTTATCAAAGCTTCTTTAGAGCGTTCTAAGCTATCGATAACTTCCTTGCCCGAAGTATCCCATTGAATCATACGGTAATACGCATCATGATAGAAAATAAATCGGTAGTTATTTTCCAGTGCTTCTTTCAGTAACTTTTCCTTTGCAAATACGCTCGTCATTGGATAGTCATCATACGCTAATACCCATAGCGGATTTTGGTGGGCATGGGTTGGCATAATATCCGCCATATGTAGCGCCACTTCACCATTTTGCTCTAGGCGAATAATCGCATGTCCTTCACTATGGCCACCCGTATGAATCATTTTTAGACCTGGTGCTACTTCAAGCTCACCCTCAAAAGTTTTAACTAAATGTTGTACTGGCTCCCAATTTTCTTTCCAATACGTATTTTTCGAGCGAATATTCGGGTTGCGCATCTCATCCCACTCGATTTGTGTTGTGTAGATTACAGCATTCGGGAAGACAGGAACAAGCTTGTCACCTTCCCACTTAGTTAAACCGCCTGCATGATCAAAATGAAGATGTGTCATTAAAATTGCATCAATATCACTTGGCTGCAAACCGACTTTAGCTAAGCTTGGTTCAATAGTTGATTCTTCCGAAACGCCGAAATTGCGAAGTTGCTTTTCATTTAATTTTCCGGCACCAACACCAGAATCCACTAAATAATTTTTCCCCTCATATTGAATTAAGATTGGTTCACATGCTAATTCAATTTGATTCAGTTCATTTACCGGATATTTACGAGACCACAGTGCTTTTGGCACTACCCCAAACATAGCCCCGCCATCTAGTGCTGTAACACCCCCATGTATCCATGTTAGTGTCATGTTGTGAAATTCAAATCGATCCATTTCTCCATCCCCCTAAATCATAAATTATTTAGTTTTGAATTGACATTCTAGTCGATAAATTGGTTGACCGAGCTTCGAGAATCTTTCCTCGTACTCTGTCATAATATTATCTTCCGGCATATTCGCATGCAAATCTAAAGAAACATATTTTAATGCCATGCCGTATTCATTCATACTTACTAGCGAATATTCAAAAAGACCACGGTTATCCGTTTTGAAGTGGATTTCCCCGTTATCGACTAAAACATTTTCATAAATTTTCAAAAAACCGCCATGTGTTAATCGACGTTTCGCATGACGCACTTTTGGCCATGGATCCGAGAAATTCAAATATACACGGTCCACATCCCCTTTTCCGAAAAACTCTTCTAGCTTTGCACCATCGACTTTTAACAAACGCAAATTCGATGGTTTGTCTGCTGCTACGATTTTTTCCAAGGCACATACTATAACACTATCAAATAATTCAATTCCAATATAGTTAATATCAGGGTTTTGAAGAGCCATCCCTAATACAAATTGTCCTTTGCCAGTACCCACTTCAATATGAATTGGGTTGTCATTACCAAATACTTCATTCCATTTCCCTTTATAATGCTCAGGGTTTGGGATAATCACATCCGGATGTTCCTGAATATAATCTGCTGCCCATGGTTTATGCTTTAATCTCACTTACTTATCCTCATTTCTGTTGTTTGCATGTCTCATATTATAGCTTATAAAAACGATTTTTGCTAAACTCCATGCTTTTTTAGACCCGATATTTAAATAACAATCAAGCTAATATGTAAATAAAGAATAGCTACTATTTAAATTGTTTTGTTAATCTTCCTTATTACCTTCTGTATTCCAAATATCCCGATTAAATGAAGTTGTTTGAGCCGCATTTAAAATGGCCTGGGCTCCACGAATTTGCATATGCTTCATCGGTGAAACAGAGCGTTTCAAGTAGTTCATCCATTCCGGGAATTTCCGTTTATCAACAAATGAAATACCATACATTGTCCCTGGATAATCAATATAGCCATTTCTTGTTAGTAATACTTTACGAATTGGTAATTCAATATTATTTTGAACAAAGATTTGGTCGATTATTTTTTCCATACGGTTTAATTGAATTAGTGGACTTAAAAGCTTTTTCTCATTTTTGCCTACTTTTTTAGTCCAGAAACGCTCGCTATTTGCAATAAATACAGCCTGCTCCTCTTGTTCTAATAAAGTAATGCATAAGCATTCTGTTGGCGTTAAAATGATAACGTCCAATTCTATTGGTGCTTTTTTCACTCTTAATATCGGGAAGTAAAAAATCAAATAATTATCAGGTAATGTTTGTAACATTGAACGCAACAATGTATCCCGCATATATTTTGGATCTACATAGGATTTTTCTCGTAATGTCGAGCTGGCCCATTTCATTTGAAAGTGGAAAAACTGATCTATAAACATTTTCTTTAACTCTTCTATAGTTTGTGGTGTATATACGATATTCGGTTCAAATAATAACGTTGTTTCCTCTTCTTGAAATTCATCATTTTCCACTGCCCAATCATTTGAAATCGTTACTTTTTCAATATCTTCTTGTTCTTCACTTTCTTCACTAAGTTTATCTTTTTTAAATGGGAAGAATTTTTGGAACAGTGAAGTTTTTTTCTCTTCCTGAACATTGTCTTCCTCTATATGTTCCCAACGCTCAATCATTTCACCCGCTTGCCATTGATACTTTACCCGATCCCACTGGTTTTGCTTTAAGCGTATAAATTGTGTTGGATAACGCGCTAAATCAATTTCATAACGTGAAATATAATCCTGAAGTTTTACTAACTGAGCCATTTTATCTTCTCCCTAAATTCATTGCTAATCATTAATACTTATATTTTACAGGTTATTGTACAAAAAAAATAGCGTATTGCTAATAAGCAACACGCTAAAATATTTAATTTGACAACTATGCATTAATTCCTTTTGGAATTTTTGTTTCAAATTGAGCTTGTAATTTTCGTGTCCAATCCCCTGGTGTACCATTACCAATAACGGTACCATCCACTTCGATAATTGGTGTTACTTCAGAAGTAGTTGATGATACGATTACTTCGTCCATTGCAAGAAGCTGTTCTTTCGTCATTGGCTGTTCGTTCACCGGTAACCCGATTTCTGCAGCACATTTAATGATAACTTGACGTGTAATCCCATTTAAAATTAAATTGTTTGCTGGGTGTGTATAAAGCACGCCCTCTTTAATTCCGTATATGTTTGAAGAAGAACCTTCTGAAATTACATCCCCACGATGTAAAATTGCTTCATAGCAACCTTTTTCAAATGCTTCCTGCTTTGCCAGCACAGCACCAAGCAGGTTTAATGATTTAATATCACAACGCAGCCAGCGAATATCTTCCACAAATGTTGCCTTTACTCCATTTTCAAAGTTTTTATATGGACGTGGGTTTTCTTTCGTATTTCCTGTTAATACTGGCTTTACATCATCACCAGGGAAAATATGATTACGTGGACCTGCACCACGTGTAATTTGGAAATAAACATGACCAGTATCAATATTGTTTACTTCTATTAACTGATGAAGTAAATGATGCAATTTATCTTTCGTATAAGGAATGACAATACGAATTTTCTCGGCACTGTCATAAAAACGGTCAATATGCTCATTTGCTGTAAACATTTCACCATTATATACTTTTACTACTTCATAGACACCGTCACCAAATTGATAACCGCGGTCTTCCTTGTCTACTACTACTTCTTCATCTTTTATAATTTGATCATTCCATAAACTAAAGCTCATCTCAAATACCACCTTTTATTAGTTAGTTGCTAAATTTACAATCGCTTCTGCATAAATGGCAGTCGCTTTTATTAAGTTTTCAATATCAACAAATTCATCTGCCTGGTGTGCAACATCGGCTTCACCAGGGAATAACATCCCGAATGCCACCCCTTTTTTCATAACGCGGGCATAGGTGCCTCCACCAGTTGAAAGTGGCTTCGAATAATCATTGCTGTATTTACGATACACTTGCAATAATGTTTGGACTAAATTATCTTCCTCGCTAACATAATGCGGGTTTGAGTTACTCACAACATCTAACGTAAATAATTCATGCTGTAATAATGATTGTACTCTTGTTATTTTTTCTTCAAATGGATAGGAAACTGAATAACGCATGCTAACTTCAATTGATGCTCCATGCTTATCAAAATTTACAATTCCAGGATTTAATGTTGTTGGTCCTGACATCGAATCTTCATAATCAAGTTCCAATGCAGCTCCAAAATGATCTTTATCAAATACGCTGACGATAAAGTCCACAAAGGCTTTACTTTGTTTAGTTGTTACAACACTTTGTAGAAACTTGGTTAAGTAAACAGCAGCATTTTTCCCTTTCTCAGGTTCCATTGCATGGGCTGATTTTCCTTTAACAACTATTATAATCCCATTTTCCGCTTTAGTGAAAGTACCTTCCACACCATTTTCTTTTAAAAATTTCTGAAAATTACCACTTAAGTCCGTATCAGCATATTTTAAAATAGCAGTTGCTTCGTCTGGTACCATATTAGTTCGTTTTCCTGCATAGAATGAGGTAAGTTGCTCATCACTTGAATATTTTTCCTTACTGGAGAAACTTAAATGGGCAATTCCTTTTTCTGCATTGATTAATGGGAAATCTGCATCCGGAGCAAAACCGACAGTTGGCATATCTTCTTTTTCAAAATAGCGTGTTACACATTGAAATCCGCTTTCTTCATCTGTACCAATAATCATTCGGACACGTTTTGTTAATGGAATCTTTGCATCATGTATTAATTTCATCGCTAACCAGGCAGCCATTGTCGGACCTTTATCATCGATTGCACCACGGCCAAATAGTTTTCCTTCTACTACTTGCCCTTCAAAGGGTGGGTATGTCCAATTTTGAAGATCTCCAGCCGGAACTACGTCAACATGGCAGAGTACTCCGACAATTTCTTCACCTTGGCCCATTTCAATATGACCTGCCATATTATCAATGTTTTTTGTTATCATTCCTTGCTCTATACCTTTTTGCAGCATAAAATCCAGTGCTGCTTTAGGTCCAACACCAAAAGGTATTATATCAGAAAAATTATTTTCATCTTTTACGCTTTCAATTTGAATTAATTGCTGTAATTCTTGAATGAGCTCTTGTTCTCTTGCTTTTGCCATCTGTAACCAATCCATAAGTGCACCTCATTTTTATAATATTGTTATTGTACTCTTTCTTAACAAAATTACAATATTCATTTGGCATTTTCACAAAGAACTATATTTCTATTAATATTAAAAATATGAATTTTCTGTAAAAATATCAAAAATTGCAACTCAATTCTGGAATTTTATTTAATTTTTCGCTATAATGTATGTGTCGGAACATCTATTCTGACCAAACTTTCAGAAAAGGGGATGTCTAAGGCAAACAACTAAAGCCTAAGTGCACTCCGCACACATTTTGTCGTCCGCTAGTCTTATGCCATGAGAATTTAAGATCGAAGGAGTGGTTTTTAGAAATGAAACCAACTACTGATAGAATGCTTAATCGTATTAAAGACGTGTATATGTTTATCCTCAATAAAGGAGAAGTGACTACACAGGATTTAGTCGAAGAGTTTAACATCACTCCTCGCACCATTCAAAGAGATTTGAATGTGTTAGCCTTCAATGACTTGGTAATGAGTCCAAGTCGAGGTAAATGGACAACGACGAAGAAAAAAGTAAAAATGACATCTTAGAATTCTTGAAAGCGGCTGATTCTTTATTTTGTGAGAAAGGACTAATTTTGTCCCAACATAACGTAAGGTGTCGATCAGTTACACAATGAAATATTATGAACGTTGATCCTTAGTAAACGTTTATCAAGTTCTTGATAAAGAGAACTAAAAAGCGAATGCCTTTTCGTCGGGGCATTCGCTTTTACTTTATTTATTTGCTTAACAGATTGAGTTCCTGTTCTGTAAGCTCTCGATATTCACCTAGTGCCAGCTGCTCATCCAGTTGCAATGGTCCCATCGACAAACGTTTTAAGTAGGTAACTGTTTTACCAACCGCCTCAAACATGCGTTTTACTTGATGGAATTTCCCTTCCTGTATCATGAGTTCTATTTCCGATTGCTCACCTGAGTGTAGTATTTTTAATTCCCCTGGCTTTGTATGATACCCATCATCCAGCGTAACTCCCTTAGCAAAAGCTTCAACATCCTCTTTTGTTACAAGCCCATCAATTTTGGCATAATACCATTTTGGGACATGCTTTTTTGGAGATAATAAGTTATGTGCTAAGTTCCCGTCATTGGTAATGAGTAAAAACCCTTCTGTATCTTTATCCAGACGCCCTACAGGAAATGGCTCGAAATGCTGGAAATCTGGATCTAATAGATCAATAACTGTTTGATCATATCGGTCCTCTGTTGCAGAAATGACACCGGGTGGTTTATTCATCATTAAGTAAATAAACTCTACATATTCTACACGTTCGCCCAGTACCGAAACATCCTGCTTTTCAGGATTGACATGCATCGCCGAATCCTTCACAGTAATGCCATCTACGGTTACCGCCTTTTGCTTTAACAGTTGCTTTACTTCTTTACGTGAGCCGTAGCCCATGTTTGCCAATAATTTATCTAAACGCATATTGTCCTCCATGTAAAAAGGGGACGCCTTTATTAGAGACGTCCGCATTTTTATTTTACTAATCTTAATTTACGTGCGAGTTTTGTTAGCTTATCGCCTAATAATAGCTGTGCTAACCCTAATTTATAGGATATTGTACCATAAACAAAGACACCGACAGTCGCACAAACAACTGCATAAAGCAGTGCTAATAGTTTTGATGTTGCAGGTGCAATCGCTGATAATGCTGCATGAGTTAACGAAACGGCTAATGCCATTAAAATAGTTAATATAATAATTAATAATATTCGGCGTACTACAACTTTCGCATTGTAGTTGGTCACTTTGTTTATAACAAAGATATTAATAATTATCGTAACACTATAACCAAGTGCTGTTGCTAAAATGGCTCCATCAACAGACATTAAGTGGATAAGTGGCGTATTTAATACCGTCTTTACGAACAAGCCAACTAATAAGCTGAAAATAACCCATTTTTGATAATTAACCCCTTGCAGTATCGCGGCTGTTACAGTAAATAGCGCAAATAAAATAGCCACAGGTGCATAATGGCTTAACACTTGTGTTCCCATCTCGCTAAAGGAGTAGAAGAAATGATATAAATCTTCCGCTAAAATCGAGATTCCGATAGCGGCTGGTACCGTAATAAACAGTAGTACTTGATAGGTCTTATCCATAGCATTGTGTACTTGTCGCAAATTGCCTTCTGTATAAAATTTCGTGACCGTCGGAATAATTGCCATCGAAAACCCTGTCGCCAAAACGACTGGAATCATGACTATTTTTTGGGTTAACAAATTAAGCATTGTAAAGTAGGCTTCACTGATGTCTCCTGAAATCCCACTGGCGTTCATTGCACGGATGAATGTCAGCAGGTCCACAAGTTGGAATAAGGAGCTCCCTAACCCAACGAATACAACAGGAATCGAATATTTGAAAATCTCTTTATACATATCCGAATAAGGAAGTCTACGCTCTTTCGGTGCAACAACTTGAACCGCTTTAATATCAGGACGAAGCTTTTTCCAAAAATAAAACAGCGTCACAAGCCCGCCAAGAGCACCAATAAATGCAGCAAATACGGAGAAATTGATTGCTGTTATTTCATCGCCATCCATAACATTGACAACAATAAAAGCACCGCCTAGTAAAAAGACAATGCGCACAATTTGTTCGACTAATTGTGAAACAGATGTCGGCAAATAATGCCCATACCCTTGCAAATAACCCCTTACTAAACTCATGAATGGCACAACAATTAATGCATAGCTTACCCATTTAATAACATTCGCAACTTGCTCGACGCTAAACGTCTGATCTTCACTATCAATAACTATATTGGCAAGCGGTGTTGCAAGCAAATTCATTAAAATAAATGCTATGATTCCTGTTAGTGTCATCAGGAGGGCTCCTGTTTTTACTAAACGACGACCAGCATCAAAATCACCTAATGCATTATATTTCGAAACAAATTTCGATACTGCAATTGGCAAACCCGCAATGGCAATACTTAACATAATGTTATACGGAATGTAAGCGTAGTTGTACAAGACAATATTTTCTTCACCTACAATGGCATAAAACGGGAAAATGTAAATTAATCCTAAAAGCTTTGACAGAAACAAACCGATAGTTAATATGGCTGTTCCTTTCATTAATGAAGACATGAAATGACCTACCGTTCTATATAAAAATTCTCTTAATATACCTTTATTTAATCGTCTTATTCTTTTGCGAAGTCAAATTTTGTTCTCGAAAGACAATGACGGACTGTGCTTTGTTATAGTTCCCGAGCATTTCCTTTTACAAGTTTACATGTGAAAGGCCATTTACTCAAATAGTTTCTTCAATTCATGTATAATAAGTAGAAGAAAAAATCGTTTAAAGAAAATTTGTATAAAAGAGAGTGAGAAATAATATATGTATGATGTGATTGTAATTGGTGGCGGACCATCTGGATTAATGGCAGCTATAGCCGCAGCCGAAAAAAATAGAAAAGTACTCCTACTTGAAAAAGGCTCGAAACTTGGGAAAAAACTCGCGATTTCAGGGGGAGGACGTTGTAATGTAACAAATCGTTTATCAGCAGAAGAAATTATTAAACATATTCCTGGCAATGGTCGCTTTTTATACAGCCCTTTTACAGTTTATAACAATGAAGACATAATTGCATTTTTCGAAGGGCTTGGCGTCCCGTTAAAAGAAGAAGATCACGGTCGCATGTTTCCAGTTTCCGATCGTGCACAGGATGTTGTCAATGCACTCGTAAACGAAATGAAGCGTCTGAAAGTGGAAGTGCGCTTGCATACAGCGGTTAATAAACTTTTAATGGATGACGAAAAGATTTATGGTGTCCGTTTGGAAAGTGGCGATGAAATCCGCGCAAATGCTGTAGTTGTAGCAGTTGGCGGGAAAGCAGTTCCTCAAACGGGGTCAACCGGTGATGGCTACCCATGGGCAGAACGTGCGGGTCATACAGTAACGACTTTATACCCGACAGAAGTACCTGTTACATCAAAGGAGCCGTTTATCCAATCTCGTGAACTGCAAGGATTAGCATTACGAAATGCGGCTGTTTCAGTGCTTAATAAAAAAGGGAAAGTTCTCGTAACACATCAAATGGATATGTTATTTACACACTTTGGATTAAGTGGTCCCGCAATATTACGTTGCAGTCAGTTTATAGTAAAGGAGCAGCTCAAAACCGGTAGCGCTCCTGTGCAAGTACGTATTCAGTCATTACCTGACTATAATGAAGAAACATGTTTTCAAATGTTAAATAAGACGATTAAAGACGAACCGAAAAAGGCTGTTAAAAATTTATGGAAGTCACTAGTACCTGAACGTTGGCTATTATTTTTAATGGAGCGTGCCGACATTGACGCTACGTTAACTGGCATTGAATTATCACAAGAGAAAATTCGCAATCTCGCACGTGAACTTGTTGCATTTACGATGGATGTTCATGGCACCCAGCCTATCGAAAAGGCATTCGTCACAGGCGGCGGGATTTCTGTAAAGGAAATTGAACCTAAAACGATGGCTTCCAAGAAAAAGCCAGGGCTATTTTTCTGCGGGGAAATTTTAGATATTCATGGCTACACAGGCGGCTATAATATTACCTCTGCACTTGTAACTGGAAGAATTGCAGGAATGAGTGCCGGACAAATCAAACAATTATAATTTTTATCACAAAAATACTAGTACTCCTAATAATTCCCTAGTATCATAAAAGGTATGTACACTCAGGAGGATATGATGCGATGCATAATTCCGAAACAAAACAAACAATGCTCTTTTTAGCATCAGACGAGCTTATGCAAACTCATTTGACTTGCAAAAAAATTAGCGACAGTAATAAAGATGAATTTACTTTTTCAATAAGGGCTTTTTGCTATATCGAAAAAAATGAATCCTATGCCAAAAACGTACCGTTAAAATTGACTCTCGGTTTAAATAAAAAAGGCCTAGGGATGTCACTGGCTATTGATTTAGCAAATATACCAAATGTTTTTCCAATGCAATTAAAAAAAATAATCGAGCACATTCAAAAAAGCCCGACGCTCTTACAAAGTGTATGTCAGCAGCTTGATAAAATTGCTGTTTCATCATCAATTGAAGAAGCTGTACAAGCTAAACTTGCCAAACATTTTCTTATTGAAAATGCTCCTCAAGGAATTACGAGCTATACAACGAATCGGCAAGCGAACCAACTATATTGGCTTATGGACCAGAATCAAATAATTTCCAGTATAAGTCCTTTTAAAATAGATGGTGAAGGTGGACATATAGCATTTACAGTACAGATTGGCTTTAAGCATGAATTTATAATGCAATGTTATGAAGTGGAATGCATGATGCATTTATTTAATGAAGAGGACAAACTAGGCTATTATTTCGAACTGTATTTGGATCAGGAAAACTATCATCATCAGCTTTTGTATGATACATTGCCGGATCAATTTATGGACAACAAAGTGTTTTTAAATCAAGTATTGGAAGAAATGAAAAAACGAAACGAAGAACAATATAACGATTACTTACAGGACTTAATTGAAAAGTTCACTTCTAGCATCTAAAAGAGTCAATCCGAAAATCGGATTGACTCTTTATTTTATACATATAAGTAAATGGCCAAAAACATTGCCACACTGCCCCCCATGACAAATAAATGCCAAATTGCATGGTTGTATGGAATGCGGTTATTTTTGTAGAAATACGTACCGACCGTGTAGGATAAACCACCGATTAATAAAGTAAGAAAACCGGCTGTGCCTATATGTGCAAATAAGGGCTTCGCAACAAAAATGATGATCCAACCCATTCCGATATAAACAAACAGCGATAATACTTTAAATCGGTGAACGAAAAACTGTTTTAGCACTATACCAACTGTCGCCAAAATCCATTGAATGGCAAAAATAGTCCAACCTAATTTACCACCTATAGCAACTAATGCAATTGGTGTATATGTCCCGGCAATTAGTAAGAAAATCGAACTGTGATCAAGCTTTTTCAGAAATGTTTTATGTGACGGCCATGAATGATACATTGTTGATGCAAAATAGAGGCAGAACATTGATATCCCAAAAATAACATAGCTAATTAGCTCGATAGTCGAGCCCTGATTTTGCGCTTTATTAATAAGCACCAATGTAGCAGGGATTGTCAAGACTGCCGCAATTCCATGTGTTAGGCCATTCCAAAATTCTTCCTTCGTACTATACTTACTTTGTTCAAACATGATTTGTGTCATAAAGCCACCTCTTTCTTCTCTTTCCAGTATAAAAATCAACAAGTACTTGTAATAGAAGTAGTTGTCATTAGTTCCATATGATATTTATCATGGTAAAAGCTTTTATAAAGGGATATCCATAAAAGATATACCCAATTATACTCAATTAAAAAACTCACCTGAACTAATTTTCCAAGTGAGTCGATTTTTTAAGCTTGTATGTAACGAGCGATTTTTTCAGTTAGACGAGTTGTCACTTTCGGTAATAATACTTTAATAGCCGGGTTTAATACCGCACCAGAAAGTCCGCCTGCTGTAACTTCCACCTTACACGTCATGTATGTACCACCATCTCTAGGCTCCGCTGTAAATTCACCGCCGCCTTTAAAATTATCTGAAAGACCTTTAATTTCAAATTTGATTTGAGATGGCTCGTTCATTTCTATAATTTTTATTTCCAGCTCTACTTTTTTCGTTAACCCTTTAAAATTCCCTTCGAATGTCCAGTGAGAAGTTTGTGCATCCACTTCCTTATGCTCTTTATAAGCAGGTACCAACACTGCCCATTTCTCAATTTTACTTACGAAAGCCCATACTGTTTCTTGGTGCATTGGGATTTGTACTGAATGTGATGCTTGTGCCATTGTTACTACACTTCTTTCTTCATAAATCGTTAAATGTTGTCATTTACTATTCTAGTATTACATAGAAAATGTTTTGGCAACATAGTTATTTTAGCCCTTCATGCAACAATAGAGCTGCCTTTTTCAGTTCTTCAGCAGGCACATCTTCTGAATATCTCGTTGCCTCCTCACTAAATGTAACATTGCCAATATTTAAAGTCATAAGAGGCGCAGTTCCCAACTTCATTTCAATTTGGGAAAAGGATTGCGGAATGCCCTTTAAATCCACAGTTCTCCACTTCATTACGAGTAGTGTATAGGGAAACGAATACTTCTTTTCATATTTCAGCTTTGGTTTTCATTATCTTTTGGGAAAGAATTGCTGTTCATTATTAATCATAATCAAATAAAAAAAGTCTGCTCAAAAATGCGAGCAGACTTTTTCATTTTAATAATTACTTAATAACGATATTTACTAATTTACCTGGAATAACAATTACTTTAACAACTGTTTTACCTTCGATGAATTCTTGTACTTTGCTATCGGCTAATGCCACTTTTTCCAAGTCTTCTTTTGAAATATCTTTTGCAACCGTTACTTTCGCACGTACTTTACCTAATACTTGAACAACAACTTCGATTTCGTCATCTACTAGTTTAGCTTCGTCATATGTTGGCCATGTAGCATACGTAATTGTGTCTTCATGTCCTAAAATTGTCCAAAGCTCTTCCGCGATATGTGGTGCGATTGGTGATAATAGTTTGACGAACCCTTTTGCATATTCAACAGGAATCACTTCCGCTTTGTAGCAATCATTAATGAATACCATCATTTGTGAAATAGCAGTGTTGAAGCGAATTCCTTCATAATCATCCGTTACTTTTTTCACAGTTTGGTGATACACCTTTTCCAAAGTCGTGTCATTAGAATCCTGAATTTTCGCTGCAAGTTTTCCTTCTTCTGTTACGAATAGACGCCAAATACGATCTAAGAAACGACGTGCTCCGTCAAGACCGTTTGTGCTCCATGCTACAGATGCTTCTAATGGACCCATGAACATTTCGTATAAACGTAATGTATCTGCACCATGTGACTCGATAATATCGTCCGGGTTTACAACATTCCCTTTTGATTTCGACATCTTTTCGTTGCCTTCGCCTAAAATCATCCCTTGGTTGAATAATTTTTGGAATGGCTCCTTCGTATGCACAACACCTAAATCGTAAAGGACTTTATGCCAGAAGCGCGCGTACAGTAAGTGAAGTACAGCATGCTCTGCACCACCGATATAAATATCAACCGGTAACCAGCGCTTTAGTAATTCAGGGTCTGCAAGTGCCTGATCGTTTTTCGGATCAATATAGCGTAGGAAGTACCATGAAGAACCGGCCCATTGAGGCATTGTATTCGTTTCACGACGACCTTTTTTACCTGTTACAGGGTCAACTACATTTACCCATTCTTCAATATTTGCGAGTGGTGATTCACCTGTACCTGAAGGACGGATATTTGTCGTTTTCGGTAATTCTAATGGCAACTCTTCTACAGGAATTGTTGTCATTGTGCCATCTTCCCAATGAATTACTGGGATTGGCTCTCCCCAATAACGTTGGCGGCTAAATAACCAGTCACGTAGACGGTAAGTAATTTTCTTTTCCCCTACTCCATTTTCCACTAACCAATCAATCGCTGCCTTAATGCCATCTTCTTTATTTAAGCCATCTAGGAATTCAGAGTTAATATGTGCACCATCCCCGACGAATGCCTCATTTTCGATATCTCCACCTTCAAGCACTTGGACGATTTCTAAATTAAACTCTTTTGCGAATTCGTAGTCACGTTCATCATGTGCTGGAACAGCCATAATTGCACCTGTACCGTATGTTGATAATACATAATCTGCAATCCAGATTGGCACTTCTTTGCCGTTGATTGGATTTACTGCATATGCACCAGTGAATACACCTGTTTTTTCTTTTGCTAAATCTGTACGCTCAAGGTCCGATTTTAATGATACTTTTTCTAAGTACGCTTCTACCGCTGCACGTTGCTCTGGAGTAGTAATTTCAGCTACTAGTTTATGCTCTGGTGCCAATACACAATAAGTAGCACCGAATAAAGTATCAGGGCGTGTAGTAAATACTTCGAATCCTTTGTCTGTATCAGCGACTGTGAATTTTACTTGAGCCCCTTCTGAACGGCCGATCCAGTTGCGCTGCATTTCTTTAATCGATTCAGGCCAATCAACATCAACTAAATCATCGACTAAACGGTCTGCGTATTTCGTAATACGTAGCACCCATTGTCGCATCGGACGACGTACTACTGGGTGACCACCACGTTCAGAAAGCCCATCGATTACTTCCTCATTTGCAAGAACTGTACCTAATGCTTCACACCAGTTCACGGCAACTTCATCAACATATGCTAAATCCATTTCCACTAATTTTGTGAAAATCCATTGTGTCCATTTGTAGTAAGACGGGTCTGTTGTATTAATTTCACGATCCCAGTCATAAGAGAAGCCCAGCTCATTAATTTGACGTTTAAATGTTGCAATGTTTTTTGCCGTAAATTCAGCAGGGTCATTCCCCGTGTCTAATGCATATTGCTCTGCCGGTAAACCAAATGCGTCCCAACCCATTGGATGAAGAACATTATAGCCTTGCATACGTTTAAAGCGAGATAAAATATCTGTCGCTGTATAGCCTTCCGGGTGTCCAACATGTAGTCCGGCACCTGAAGGATACGGGAACATATCCAATGCATAGAATTTTGGTTTATCCATTTCATTTTCCGTTTTGAATGTTTTATTTACATCCCAAAACGCTTGCCATTTTTTTTCAATCTGTTGATGATTAAAACTCACAATAATTCCTCCTTTAAAATCATTCTTGCTGTGGTTTATGTATTTTAGGCGTCTTATCCATGATTTAACAGAATATTTAAAAAATAAAAAAATCCCGTCCCATCTTATGATAAGAAGGGACGAGAGGTAATTTTTACTCCCGCGGTACCACCCAAATTAGTGACACAGCACTCAGCTTCATTTCTTAACGCGAATACACGGCCTTAGCTACTAAAATTTCACTAAAGCAAACTCCGAGGCGAGTTCAATTTTACACTTACCAGCTTCCACCACCCGCTAGCTCTCTATAAAGTGAGACCATCTACTATTCCTCATCACAGTCAAAATATTATTTCATTCATTTTAACTAATTCCAAACAAAAGTACAAGTGGCTGTTTTATGATTGTACTTTTCTTAATACACGATCATATAGCAGACACGGAATAATGGCTAAAACTATAAGAATCGATAAAATCATCATTAACATTTGCATACCATATAAGTCGACCATTAAACCACCAAATACAGGCCCAATCATTCGCCCAATTGTCGTTGCACTGTTTACTAGCCCTTGATAAAATCCTTCTTGCCCTTGTGGTGCCAACTTGTTGGCAATCATCGGAATAATCGGTGTAAAGAATACTTCTCCGAACGTTAAAATAACCATAGCGGCTGCAAACATTTTAAAATCCTGTGCAAAATAAACGACACCAAATGAGATCGACATAAGTATTAAACCTAGTGTTAATTGATGTTTTATTTTATTTTCCCATCGTGTGACAAGTGGTTTAATAATGGGTTGGATTGCAACTATCATAAAGCCGTTGATTGTCCATAATAAGCTATATTGGGACAAGCTCATCCCCAATCCTTGCGTATAAGAAGAAATCGTTGCACTCCACTGTGAGTAGCTTAACCAACATACTACTAGAGATATACTTAAAACTCCAATAGCAATAATAGGTGCGTTATTTCTTTGTTTGCCCTCATCACTCGATAATGACTTAGTTATGATTCTATTATCATCAAAACGCTTATACGTAGTTATGACAAGCACGAAAAATAACGCATAGAAAAATAGATTCGCACTAAACACATAATCAAACTTTATATCTGCGACTAGTCCTGCTAATGCTGGCCCAATGGCAACCCCAACATTATTTGCCAAGAAAATCGCATTAAAAGCCCTGCGTCCCCCTTCAGGCCAAGCACTTCCTGCAATGGCGTAAATCGCCGGATACACAATTCCTCCACTAAAGCCCAACATAGCCAAAAAAATAATATACTGTGGCCAATCATGCCATATAGTAAGAAGCGAGATCGAAAATAAATTAAGTACTACCCCTATCAAAATTGCTTTATAGCCACCTAATCTATCGAATAAATATCCACCTACTAGATTACCAAAAACACCTGCCAATGAATTGAGCATCAGGACAATGCCCGCTGTAGTCAATGATTTCCCTAAATGATCATGAATATATATGCTATTTAAAGGCCATAAAAATGAATTTCCGACCGTATTTACGAATGTGCCAATAATTAAAAACCAGACTTGTTTAGGCACTGAATTTCCTCCTTCAACTTTTGCTCAAATTCCTAGTTTATTCTTTCATTTAAATTTGTACAAGAAAAAAATTTTCTAGTAGGACACGATGATCTGTACATGATAGAATAATACGTTAGAGGAGTGAACAACGAATGACTGAAACAAACTTTCCTTTCCCGTCCGACGGGAAACGTTATTATACATGGAATCGCTATTTGCGAAATGAATTTGGAAAGAAAGTATATAAAGTCGCATTAGATGCTGGCTTTGATTGCCCAAACCGTGATGGTACGGTCGCTTTTGGCGGTTGTACGTTTTGTTCTGCAGCAGGTTCTGGTGACTTTGCTGGTAGTAAAGTGGATCCAATCCCCGTACAGTTCGAAAAAATCAAAGCGAAAATGGAGAACAAATGGAAAGATGGCTTAACGATGGCCTACTTCCAAG
This sequence comes from Solibacillus ferritrahens, assembly GCF_037027585.1. Taxonomy (NCBI): domain Bacteria; kingdom Bacillati; phylum Bacillota; class Bacilli; order Caryophanales; family Caryophanaceae; genus Solibacillus; species Solibacillus ferritrahens. The sequence continues at coordinate 27,811 of NZ_JAXCLE010000025.1, forward strand.
CGTACACAAATACTCATGCACCTCTTGAAGTATTAAAAGAGAAATTCGAAGCAGCACTCGCTTGTGAAGGAGTAATGGGGCTTTCTATCGCAACACGTCCCGATTGCCTACCTGATGATGTCGTAGAATATTTAGCTGAATTAAATGAGCGCACTTATTTATGGGTAGAATTGGGATTACAGACAGTCCATGAAAAAACTGCCAACTTAATTAACCGCGCACATGATTATGCGACTTATGTGGAAGGCGTAAATAAATTACGCAAGCATGGCATTCGTGTCGTTACACATATTATTAACGGATTACCTTTAGAGGATTACGATATGATGATGGAAACAGCTCGTGAAGTGGCAAAACTTGATGTACAGGGCATTAAAATTCATCTTCTACATCTTTTAAAAGGAACGCCGCTCGTGAAGCAATACGAAAAAGGCATGCTGGAGTTTATGGAAAAAGATGCATATGTTCAGCTTGTAGCAGATCAGCTTGAAATTCTTCCACCTGAAATGATTGTCCACCGCATAACTGGTGATGGTCCAATTGATTTAATGATTGGTCCGATGTGGTCTGTAAACAAATGGGAAGTACTTAATGGCATAGATGCAGAGTTGGAAAGACGTGGCTCTTATCAAGGAAAGTACTATAAGGCGGAAATTGCAAAATGATATTAGAACGTGTTATTCAATATGCTCAAACTTTATTGAAAAAATCAGTTTCAGAAGGTGAAATTGCGGTCGACGCTACAGCAGGCAATGGACATGATACACTTTTTTTAGCAAATCTTGTAGGTGATAATGGCTATGTGTATGCGTTTGATGTGCAAAAGGAAGCGGTTGATGCCACACTACACCGTCTACTAGACAATGCACTTGAGCACCGGGCAATTGTATTAAAGGACGGGCATGAAAATGTAGCCAAATATATAAATAAACCTGTTGCTGCAGCTATCTTTAATCTAGGCTACTTGCCTGGCAGCAATCATGAGATTATTACTCGACCTGATACTACAATCCAAGCAATCGAAAGCCTTTTAACATTATTGAAAGTTGGCGGAGTTATTGTATTAGTTGTATATTATGGACATGAGGGCGGCAAAGATGAGCGTAATGAAGTAATTGAATTTGTCAGTAATTTATCCCAAAAGCATGTTCATGTTTTACGCTATGAATTTATGAATCAAAAAAATGACCCACCATTTATTATTGCATTAGAAAAAGTAAAAGAATTTCCGAAAGAGGGCTAAGTTTTCTTAGCTCTTTTTTATCTAGTAAAGAGGTGAATTATATGCGTTTATGGCACACCGAGCTCATCCCATTTATCCCAAAAAGCCAGTTGCTTGCCCAATGGCGGGAATTGAATAGTATATTTGCTAAGGAAGACCGCCATATACTTATTAATTATGTATATGACTATCCAAAAGAAGATCTATATATTTACACACAAATTGTACTTAAAGAAATGCTGGTCCGTAATATTACAATTCGTACGATTGATAAAATGGAGCGCTATTTTACAGATATAACAATTCCCCCGAATTACACACCCTTTAAAGATCATCATAACGACGAGTATTTAACTATTTGTTATTATAATTTATATGAAAAATATATTCGAGGACAAAAAGATTTTTCAAAAGAACAATTTGATGCATTACAATTATATTTTTACTCGCAAAAAAGAGATTCCAAATAACTGGTCCATTCAAAAAGTTCTTCGCATATTAAAAGGAGCAACCTATTATAGGCTGCTCCTTTTATTCTATTTATCTTGCTTCTTATATGTCTCCCAGAAATCCGCGTTTTTAATTCCGAGTTTTATTGGATCAAATACTGGGTCTTTACCTTCTTTTTTCTGCTGCTCATAGTCTTTTAAAGCTATAAGAGCCGGTTTCATGATGAATAATAGCATGATGACGTTAATCCAAACCGTTAACCCTAGCCCTACGTCACCGAATGCCCAAGCTAAATCCGATGTTTTAACAGTGCCGTAAAATGCTGAAGCCAATAATACGAATTTCATTAAGAAAATTCCTATCCTTCTGGCATTCCCATTTAGCATATACGAAACATTTGTTTCCGCAATGTAATAGTATGCCATTAATGTAGTGAAAGCAAAGAAGAACAATGAAATCGCTACAAATCCAGATCCGAAGTTATTTAAAGATGGGAACGCGTCATTTACTGCTGCTTGAGTAAAGCCTGAATAAGTAATTGTCTCATCCATTTTTGCTTCGATTAATGGACCGTCTTGGCTACCGTCATGTACGTTGTATGTACCCATGAATAAAATCATTAATGCTGTTGCAGAACATACTAATAGTGTATCAATATAAACTGATGCTGCTTGAACAAGACCTTGTTTTACTGGATGTGATACTTCTGCTGCGGCAGCAGGATGTGCCCCTGTACCTTGACCAGCTTCGTTTGAGTAAATCGCTCGTTTTACACCCCAGAAAATTGCACTCCCGATCATCCCGCCGAATACAGCATCTGTCGCAAAGGCACTACGGAAAATTAAAGCAAATACATCAGGCACAGCTGTAATATTCATAATAATAATAATACCCGCTACCAATAAATAAGCTAATGCCATAAATGGAACTAAAATTTGCGCAGCATTTGCAATACGCTTAACACCGCCGAAAATAATAACCGCCAACAAAAGAATTGTAACTAAACCAGTGATCCAAGGTTCAATTCCAAATGCATTATCTACCGCGCCGGCAATCGCATTTGCCTGAACACCCGGCATTAAAAATGCAACAGATGCAATCATCGCAATGGCAAAAATAATACCTAAGGCACGAATACCTGTTGTCTTTTCAATATAGAATGCAGGTCCACCACGATATTGACCATCTTTCTTTTCTTTGTAGATTTGCGCTAAAGTCGATTCCATATAGGCTGTTGATGCTCCAATAAATGCAGTAACCCACATCCAGAATACCGCACCAGGACCACCGAACGCGATGGCTGTAGCTGTACCAACGATATTACCTGTACCGACACGACCAGACAAAGCAATGGATAATGCCTGGAACGAAGATACACCTGCCTCTGATTTTTCTCCTTTAAACATTAACTTGAACATGTCCCCAATTAACCGGACTTGAGCAAATTTTGTCAGGATTGAAAAGAACAAACCTACGACTAAAATACCGTAAATCATTACAGGACCCCATAATATATTATTGGCCCATCCTACAAAATCATTAATAAAATCCATATTTTACCCCCTTGTTGAACTATTGTATTAATTAGAAATTTAGTATATTACAAATATTCTAAAATTTCGATATATTTTTTTGCTAAAATTAAAAAAAAACCTAACAAAATTCGACTTTTGTTAGATTTTTTATTATTCTACAATATATCCAAGGTCTCTTAAGACATTATTAATAAAATCAATTGTGTACCGGAAAACTTCTTCACGTTCCACTTCAAAAAACAAGCTATGCAGGCATCCATTCCATTGTTTATAGTGAAATTCTGAAAGTTTTTGTTCCATCATCCATTTTTTAGAAGTACTAATGTCCGTTATTTTATCATTTTCCCCAGTCATTAGTAACAGTGGAATATCAGGGAATTTATTTTCAGGATCACGGATTATTCGTGTCATTTGCTGCCATTCCCGATACCATTTAACAGTCACCATACTATTTAATGGTAACTGCTCCTTTAACTCCATCAATACATCTGTATTACGGGTGAAATATTGTATGCTCAATTCATGTTTTAATTTCACATTCGATGTTATAGCACTAAAGCTTGATAATGCATTGGATAGTTTCCCAGGCGCTAATTTAAAATGAAGCCACGGTGATGTAAGGACAACACCTGCGCATTCTATTTTATTTTTCTGCAGCACGTACGCTGCAATAGATGCGCCTAATCCATTACCTACAATAAAAAGAGGCAAATTATATTCTAGAGCAACCTTTAATAACACTTTTGTATAATTATAGTATTCTTCAAAATTTTCGTCATGATATCTTGCATACTTTCCTTGCTCACCATGCCCAGGCAAATCCCCCATTACTACATGGAAGCGAGCACTCCGAAATTTTTCGATTAACCATGCGTACCACCGATGCTGTTCATATGCACTATGTAGAATAACGACTACGGCTTTTGGTTGATGCTCTGTTTCCCATTTCCACATGGTCAATCCTCCTTACATAAAACAGTCTGCTATAATTTATTATATAAAGTTAAAAGATGATAATTGAAAATTAATAGTGATTTGATACGATTACAATAGCTATAATACATTCTATAAAAGAAAAGAGGAATTGAACATGATATACCCTTATAAAGATAAATCACCAAATATTCACCCAACTGCCTTTATTGCTGATTATGCAACAATTACTGGCGATGTGACAATAGGGGAAAATACTTCCATATGGTTTAATACAGTGATACGTGGTGATGTGAATAAAACAATTATTGGAGATCGAGTTAGTATTCAGGATTTAAGTTGTCTTCACCAAAGCCCTGCCTATCCGCTCATTATTGAAGATGAAGTAACAGTAGGTCATCAAGTAACATTACATAGCTGTACAATAAGAGAACGCGCTTTAATCGGTATGGGTTCCATCATTTTGGATGGTGCAGAAATAGGTGAAGGAGCATTTATTGGTGCAGGCAGTCTCGTACCACCTGGAAAAGTGATTCCTCCCAATTCTCTTGCTATGGGGCGCCCAGCAAAAGTTGTACGTGAAGTAAATGCAGAGGACCGGGCAGATATGGATCGCATAATTAATGAATACGTAGCGAAGGGACAATACTATAAATCACTACAGAAATGACATTTCGCTATCTTTCAACTCACCTACCATATAAATGAAGGAAGTATATTATTTTCCATAATAATAGAAAAGGAGCCGTCCATTTGACTGAACGCTCCTTTCCTCTTTAAAGTCCGGCTTTTTCTTTAAGTTCAGCCGCTTTATCTGTATTTTCCCATGGTACATCAATGTCTGTACGTCCGAAATGTCCGTATGCTGCTGTTTGTTTATAGATTGGTCGACGTAAATCCAGCATTTTAATAATTCCTGCCGGGCGTAAATCAAATAGCTCACGTACCCATTCTACGATTTTGGCAGATTCTACTTTACCAGTGCCGAATGTATCTACTGCAATTGATACTGGCTGCGCAACACCGATTGCATAAGCCAGTTGAACTTCTGCACGATCCGCTAATCCTGCCGCAACGATATTTTTTGCAACATAACGCGCTGCATATGCTGCAGAGCGGTCTACTTTCGTTGCATCTTTACCAGAGAATGCACCACCGCCGTGACGTGCGTAACCACCATACGTATCTACGATGATTTTACGACCTGTAAGACCAGCATCACCTTTTGGACCACCGATTACGAAACGACCTGTTGGATTAATGAAATATTTAGTTGCTTCATCTAATAATTCAGTAGGAACAACTGGTTTAATTACATGTTCTTTAATATCTTTTTGGATTTGTTCTAATGTTGCTTCTTCATCATGCTGTGTGGAAATAACGATTGTATCAACACGGACCGGTATATTATTTTCATCATATTCGATAGTAACTTGTGTTTTACCATCTGGACGTAAATACGTTAATTCTCCTGTTTTACGTACTTCCGTTAAACGACGCGCCAATTTATGTGCTAAAGAAATAGGCATAGGCATAAGTTCAGGCGTTTCATTGCAAGCGTAACCAAACATTAAACCTTGGTCTCCAGCACCGATTGATTCTAACTCATCATCCGTCATTGAACCTTCACGTGCTTCTAACGCTTGGTCTACACCTTGTGCAATATCCGGTGATTGTTCACCAACTGCAACTAGTACAGCTAAGTTCTCTGCATCAAAACCATATTTCCCGCGTGTATAGCCAATCTCTGCTACAGTATCACGGATAATCCCTTTCATATCTACATAAGTAGTAGTTGTAATTTCACCAGATACTAATACTAAGCCTGTTGTTACCGTAGTTTCACAAGCTACACGTGCATTTGGATCTGCTGCTAAAATGGCGTCTAAAATGGCATCCGAAATTTGATCGCAAATTTTATCTGGATGTCCTTCCGTTACACTTTCTGATGTAAACAGTCGACGATTTTTCATGTCATTTCCTCCTAATTCACTTTGGCAATTGTTTTATATTTTAAAACGAAAACGATACGGTACTCATTACCCATGCCCGCTTATATTTTCGATAAAGTAAATCCTACTTTTCAGAGTAGAAAATGGTTTTACCAATCAAGTCTCTAGAGCAGTATATTTTACTGCAAGGCGAGACACGATAAACGTCAAGCTTAATTGCTTTGACACGAGGTTTTGAAAGGTCATTTCTTATTTATATACAATTCATATTAAACAAAAAAATCCTTTCACTCATTAGCCGCGTTCATCACGCGTGAGGAAAGGATATATATGCTTCGTTACCTTTCACTCTTATCGTTCAAGGGTAATTTTGCCCTTGCATCAGGTTGGCACCAACACGCATATAATATGCACAGGTTGCCGGGTTTCATAGGGACCTGCCCCTCCACCAGCTCGGGATAAGAGTATCCGTTCAATTACACATCCTACCTAAAAAAATAAAGGCTGTCAATAAATTTTGTCCGATTTTAAACAGTTAAAAATTCCACAAAAAATAATTCATAATTAGTATAGATTATATCCTTCAATGTGTTATACTATTTTTGAATTAATAAACAACTCCCCTACTATAAGGGAATACTATAAAAAAGGATGGTATTTAATAGATGAATTCGGTAGAAATTGCTAACGAGCTGAAAGAACTTTTAAACGGGGAAAACATCAAAACTCAATTATCTGTTCCACAATTAGTTGAAAAAGCTACATCACGTGGAGAAGCAATGTTAACTGTTGAAGGCGCTTTACGTGCTGAAACAGGTAAATATACTGGTCGCTCACCTAAAGATAAATATATCGTTGAAGAAGAGAACTCTAAAGATAAAATAGATTGGGGTAAAGTTAACCGTCCTATCTCTTCAGAAGTATTTGATAAGCTTTATGTCAAAGTTGTAAACTACCTAAAAGAACGCGATGAATTATTTGTATTCAACGGTTTTGCGGGTGCTGACAAAGACTCTCAATTATCGATTAAAGTAATTAACGAATATGCTTGGCATAACCTATTTTGTCATCAATTATTCATCCGTCCTACAGCAGAAGAATTAGCTGCACATGTCTCTGACTTTACAATTGTTTCTGCTCCAAACTTTAAAGCAGATCCAGAAGTAGATGGAACTGGTTCGGAAACATTTATTATAACATCTCTTGAAAAGAAAATCATCTTAATCGGTGGTACTGAATACGCTGGCGAAATGAAAAAATCAATTTTCGGGATTATGAACTACTTATTACCAGAACAAGGTATTTTCCCAATGCACTGCTCTGCTAACGTTGGCGAAAAAGGCGACGTTTCATTATTCTTCGGTCTATCAGGTACTGGTAAAACAACTTTATCGGCTGATTGCGACCGCAAATTAATTGGGGATGATGAACACGGTTGGTCTGATAATGGTGTTTTCAACATTGAGGGTGGATGTTACGCAAAAACAATTAACCTCTCCGCTGAAAATGAACCAGAAATTTACAATGCAATTCGCTTCGGTTCTGTATTGGAAAATGTAGCGGTTGATTCAGAATCACGTATTTGTGATTATGATGATGGTTCTTTAACAGAAAATACTCGTGTTGCATACCCAATCGATTACATTGATAACATCGTATTACCATCAGTAGCAGGTCATCCAAACACAATTGTCTTCTTAACAGCTGATGCGTTTGGCGTATTGCCTCCTATTTCAAAATTAACGAAAGAGCAAGCGATGTACCACTTCTTAAGTGGCTTCACTTCAAAATTAGCAGGTACAGAACGTGGTGTTACTGAGCCAGAACCAGTATTCTCTACATGCTTCGGTTCACCATTCCTTCCACTTCCTGCAACAGTCTATGCAGATCAGTTAGGTAAGAAAATTGACGAGCATGGTTCACAAGTGTTCTTAGTAAACACAGGTTGGACAGGAGGAGAATACGGTGTTGGTAACCGTATGAAACTTGCCTATACTCGTACAATGGTACGCGCTGCCATTAACGGTGAATTAGACAATATTGAAACAACACAAGATGGAGTATTCGGTTTAAATATTCCAGTAGCTATTGAAGGAGTACCTTCTAGCGTATTAAATCCTCGTGCTGCATGGGCTGATACTGCTGCATACGACAAAAAGGCTACTGAACTTGCAGAGCTATTTAAAAACAACTTCACGAAATTTGCCGATGTTGATGAAGCTATCGTGAAAAAAGGCGGTCCATTAGTATAAATTACTAATGATTAGCTCGACATATTGTTTGACGATGTAGTCTGCACTAATACTACGACGTCAAACTTAAAAATATATCATAGTAAAAGGGATGTAGTGTATTTTCACACTGCATCCCTTTTTTGAATTACTGTTGTTTCATCCATTCACAGATTTTTTTCACTGTTTCTCTATTCAGCTTCGGTGGGTAATGATGTTTCAGCCTAGATGAATACCATGTCTCAACTTGTTTCCCTTCGCCTTTCATATATCGCTCCAATTGATAGGCATGTTCAATTTTGACATGTTGATCTTCAGCTCCATGTATAATCAATAGTGGTGATTGAACGTTTTCAATTTTGTATAATGGCGTACGGCTTTCATAGTTTTCTGGTACTTTATTTGGAGTCCCCCCCACTATTCTTTTTAATCCACGACGCATATCGATACGATCCCAATATGTTGCTGTTGCATCAGAGACGCCAGCCCATGTTACGACAGATTTTACATCATTACGTAATATTGCTGTCCATAGAGCCATTAAGCCTCCGCGAGAAAAACCAAACAAATTCACCTTTTCAACACGAATAAATTGTTTCAATACATCAAGACCGAAAACTGCATCATGGCGGTCATCACCCGCAAATTCGTCTTTTCCTTCCCCTCCACGATTTCCACGGTAATAGGGGGCAAATACGACGAATCCGTGCATCGCAAACTGGGCGATACGAGCAGGCCTAACCATCCCAATTGATTGTAAACCTCCACGTAAATATAAAAGGGCTTCATACTGTCCATGTGCTTTAGGACGTGCGAGCAATCCCTTCACACGCAACCCTTGTGACCAATATGTTACTTCATCCAAACGGACATGCGGATTTGGGGAAGGATATTGATGCATTGATAAAATTTCACCATTGGCGTTCATAATTTTTCACTTCCTGCAGCATCTTTTTCATACCTTCATCTCGCATATAGAAGCTTAAATTTGGCTGTTGGCAAAGCTCCTCTTCCGTTAACCACAAAATACCTTCTGTTTCATAGTCTCCTACAAAGGGCTCGATTTCCTTTACTTTCGCTGTAAAAACCGCCTTGCAAAACGGAATATTATCGTGAACAATATAGTAAGCGAACCATTCAACATCCTCGATTATTACATTGGCTTCCTCATATACTTCTCGGATAGCTGCTTGCACTAGTGTTTCATCGTGCTCCTGCTTTCCTCCAGGAAACTCAACACCACGCCGGTGATGAATTGTGCACAACCATTTCCCTTCGTATTGTACAAGAGCCAGGACGTGCTTGGGCGCTACTTCAAAAGGTCCTTCATCAAATCTTAAATCTACCGGTAATCCATTCTCATCAATAAATCTAAACATTTCCGCTCAACTCCTATTACTAGTTTAGCGAACAGAAGTCTTTCATTCAATAATTGAAAATACTTAATGATTAAAATACGGCAATTGCTCTACAAACTTTTTCGCTTCTTCATCTCCAAATTCATGTATGAGTGCATAGACTTTTTTCAGACGATGGTCTATATCATGATTCAATCTATCTAAATGATAAGGAATGAAGGGCATATGCGCCCGAAAGGCATTCGATGCTTCAAGTTCTTGCATTTGACTGAATAGCTTTGTAAATACTCGTGCTTTAAGAGGATCCATTTTTAATACAAATTCATAGGACGATCCGGGCTGCAGATTACATGTTAAATTTGCGACGGACACATATACATTATTTTTTTCCAATTTATTCACCTCATACTTAAGGTGAGCTACAAAAAAATGATTTATACATAAAAACGACCCCAAAATTGGAGTCGTTTCATCAAAACTAGTTACCTAAA
>NZ_JAXCLE010000026.1:0-36360 GCF_037027585.1 Solibacillus ferritrahens
CGGCATTTCACATTAAGTGAAATGCCGCTTTTCTAGTACTTAATGAGGATTGTACAGCCTTGGAATTATCAGAAACAATCACAAATTTATTGATTATACGATTCATATTATGTTCTACATATCCTTTCAAATATATTTACAATCAGTGTGTTTAATAATTTTAAAAATATTAAATCATAATGTTATAATGAAATGTAAATTTGTGGGAAAGGGGTGTAGAAAGAGATGGAAATCAATAGTATCGGCAAGACAATTAAACAATTAAGACTAGATAAAAAAATTTCTTCTCAATCACTATATACGGGACTTTTATCCCGTCAGGCCCGCAGTAATTTTGAAAAAGGTGATAGCGATACAACAGTAAGTAAGTTTTTCATCTTATTGGATCGTTTAAATATTTCACTAGATGAATTTTATGTAATTCATACACAAAAAGAAAGTGTTGAATTTCATTTGTTTACCGATATCGCTTCTGTATATTACAAAAAAGATATCGAAGGATTAATATTGTTAATTAATAAATTAAGCAAAGAGTATGAGAAAACAAATAATATCAAGTATTACCATTATAAAATTATGGTGGAAAATATGCTGCGTATACTAAAAAACGAATCCCCATCCAAAGATTTCGAACAATTAAGTAATTATTTATTAAATTGTGATTCATGGGGATATTATGAAATTATGTTATTTTCCAATTCAATTAATTACTTCTCACAAGATTTAATCGATATTGTGTTTAAACGTAGTAAAAGCATAATTACGAACTTCCGTATATTAAGAAGATATCGCAATGAATACGCAATGCTTCTTTTGAATATTATTAATAAAAATATACTAGAATCTAATTTTCCGGTGGCTGAAAAATATTTCTTAGAGTATGAGGATATGGCCGAAGTGTTGCAAAACGATATGTACTACCAAACGATGCGTATATATTTTCGTGAAGTTCTTGAAGTAACTACGAATAAAAAGCAGTCTACGGAAGATTTAGAAAAGGTTATAACATATTTAGGATATTTCAATATGGGTAATAAACAAAAACAATGTATTGCACTTTTAGAACAATTAAATTTTCATGTTGAAAAAAAGACGGACAGAAACTTAGAGATTGCCTTTCATATAACAAAAAAATAGCTCTTAAAAAGTAGTATTTATATCCATTAACATGGGTGTGAGATGCTACTTTTTTTATGAATTATAAAAAAGTCAATTATAGTGGACATTTAATATAAATAGGTAAAAAGATGCTAATATAATGCAATGGCGCAAATTAAATACTATAAATATAAGGGAGGATTGTTATGAATTTAGATTTAAAATCGTTAATCCAAGAATTTTCAAGAACAGAAATAACGACACTATGGATGCATCATCGAATAGAAGATAAATACTATAATATCTTCTCTATTGTAGAACTTTGCCCAATTGAGCAGCAATACTCACTTCCGATTGAATCAAGAAGAAAATATGGGGAAAGAGTACCTTTTGTATATATTAAGCTTGATCAACATCGAACACTTTATCTATGTAGAGAATTTAGAAAAACCCCAGAAGAGGGGTTGAATTATTTTCTTAATCCTAAAATATCACAAAGAGCTCTAAGTAATGCAATGGATAATGTAACGATAAATTCAATTGAAAAAGTAAAACCTATTTTAACAAAAGTCACACTATTTCCAAGTATGCCTTTGGAATATATATTACCGAAAAGATCTGTTGCATTTCGGATATGTGCCTCTTTTGATGACAAACAAATGATATTAAATCAATTAAATGAGCAAGACATTTTTAAGGTGGATACTTTAACTAAGAAATACCTTGGTTTTGATTTATCTACTTATAAAGAGTACATCGGTGCAATGATATTGGCGCTACCAAATCCTTACTTGAGGATGGTAAAAATAATAGGGGTTCCAAAAGAAGCCTCAATTATTGCCTCATTTTACGAAAGAATTGGTAAAAGTATTATAGGTGGGGAGATTGAAATTTCAGATATTCGAATTTCTGGTCAAGGATTTCAAATAAAAAGGAAGATACTAAAAAATAAAATGCTTATTAAATTACCATACATAGTAAAAGGGGTAAACGTGAAATTATTTGATACGTATAAGCATTTAATTTATGAGGACAAAATAAAATTATTTTAAATTATTATAAAACAGAAATGATGAAGGTGAAAAATTCCAAGATAAAGATTTGTTACCGTTCATTTGATAAAGACTATTTTTCCTTGGAGGATTTAAATGATTTCAGAAGACTGGAAATTACTTGATGTTTACGGCCAATTAAAAATAAATAAGCAAAGTAAAGAAGAAATAAAACTTCTCGCAACAGAATTAGTCTATTATTATTTTGAGACTGAGGATGAAATTAATATTAAGCAATTATTAGAAGAGTTATCTGTTATAAATAATGAATTAATAACAGAAGTTGTACAAATCACGCTATGCAATATTCAAATAGACGCCCTTCCTCAACAGGAAAATTATGCAAATATAAGGAAGGCGTGTGTAGGGCACCTTTCAAACCATTTAAATGATTCGATTAATTTTTTTATTAGTAAACAAACACATACTGCTCTTTTAGCGGGAATGCTGCTGCACTTTGAGGTACATGATTCTAAAAATAGTGAGAAGATTTGGGAAGCATACTTAACAGTTATCGAGAACAATGAAATCTTTTGGTCTTATAATCTTCAAAAGGATTTAGATGATTATCAATTTTTATGGCTTTCAGCAGGAATATTAGCGCAACAGGATAAACCATTGGAAAGTTTTAAACTCGCAGTGAATCGGATAAATCACATTTCAGAGGGATGGGGAATAGCAGATCATGCATCAAATAAAAAGTATAAACAAATAATCCATTTATATATGGTTGGGGCTATGGCTTCTGAATGGTTAGTAGCTAAGGAGAGAAATGATGAGGCTGCCCAGCTTTATAATTATGTATTTCATAAAACAACCAGTTACTTGAGAAATTCAATTCCATATGAAAAGGATATTATTAATCCATTAATAATTGAACTATGGTCAAGATTACCACGAATAAAGCCAGCAGATTATCTTGATATAGCCCTCTATACAATTCCTTTATATGATGAATATAAACATATTCTTTTAGCATTAACTGAATTGTATTATCACTCTAACAACAAAATCGATATAAAGTTATTAATGCGTGAAATTCATGAAGAGTTTTTTCCGTTAGAGAAAATAATGTATGCTCATGATGAAAATATATTAAATTGGTATGAGCAATTTGACTGGTGGTTGGAATAATTCCCTCGGTATTGAAACAGAATATGACCGTTTAAAACAATGAAACACATTTCGCCTTAAAAGCGAAATGTGTTTTTCTGTTATCTAATAAAAATTAATTGTAAAATAAGGTGCTTTCTGACTACTATACTCTAATCCTACAATGGCATGGTTGAAGCGCGATTGTAGGAGGTTGTCACGATGTCCTTTACTATTCATAAAGCCTTCATGTGCATAAATTACATTATAGTGACCATAGGAAATATTTTCACCCCATGTTCTAAGCTCTGCTTTGCTCATCCCACCGCTGATCATGCGGTCATAAGGAGATGCACCTGAAAGACTCGTATGAGAGAAATAGTTGTTATCAATCATATCTTTACTATGCTTTCGAGCGATGGCAGCCCATTGAGGTGAATGTGTTAATGGTTGAACACCTTCAGCAGCACGTGCTTGGTTCATGAGTTCGACCATTAATTGCTCGGAATGTTTTTGTGTATCCGAAATATTTCCATAGAAGCCATCCTTTTTCACTTCGTAATCTTTGTGTACATATAAAATCGAACGAATCACATTCTTTTTATGCAAATCGTAGAAAAATGTAACGTAATAATCATCAATCAAATAGAAATTATATTCCTCGGACGATGCGGTATTATAGTTAACGTTTCCACGGCGAACTGATGCATTTTTCGTTCCGTACTTCGCCTTTACCTGTGCAGCAGTAGCGGTACCAATTTTAAAATTTTGGGCACCGAAAAAGCTTTTTCCCTCTTTAGTCATATAGCGTGCCACTATTTTATTGTTATCAACACCTTCTAACTCGAACTCTAAATTTTTGCCGGTCTGTTTCCAGGCAAAGTCATATTCGCTATTGTAAGTTGTTGTAGCAGTATCTGGTTTTTCAGCAGCTGGTGGGGGAGGCGTGTTTCCTCCTACTTGTCCAGTATTTTTATAGTTTAGTGTACGATATAAAAAAGTAGCCATTTGCGCACTAGTTACATTATTATTCGGTAAAAAACGATTGGACTCATCGCCTGTTGTAATCCCGTGACTTGCCAAAATATTAACATAATCATAATACCAGCTTGATTTTGAAACATCTCTAAAGCTATGAGTATCTTTTGCTTTTAATTTGAAGCTTTCTACTAAAATTTTAGAAAGATGTGAGCGTTTGACAGCCTGATCCGGATTGAAGTTACCGTACTCATCTCCATCAAAAATACCAGCTTCATATGCCCAAATAATCTCCTTTGAGAAAGTAGTTGAATTTCTCAAATCTTTTAACTGACTATTATAAGAGCGTACTTTCGGAATAGATAAACTTGAATCATTTGACAATATTGTATGAAGAATTTTAGATGCTTCTGCTCGAGAAACCGGTCGGCTGAAATTAAATTGATTGCCGGATTTATAGTCATAAACGTTTAGATTATTTAAATATTGAATAGCTTCTGTGTGGGAATTACGGCTATTATCTACATCATAAAATGTTTTTTTGGCCGAAGCATCATCGCTAGCTATGAATAACGCAGAAGCGAAGAATGTGGCAGCAAGGAAAGTTTTTGTCATTCTTTTTTTCATCCGTTTCTACTCCTTTTTATTTCGGATTATCTTAGTGAATGCGCTTTTGAAAAAGAGCGGGAGAATCAGTGTTATTTCTGACTTTACCCGCGCATTTTATTCTCAAACACCAGTTATTTCATTAAATACCATAAAGTTTCCCTCCATGTGACATCTACATAGTCCCAGTCAAATGTCTGTAATGGATATGGTCTGAATGTTGGAGCTAATAGGTTTTTTTCATCTCCATCTATAAAAATCTGAGTTGTGGCAATAGGTGCTGTGAAGACGGCTGTATCTTCCAAATCACGCTTAGAAGGTTTCTCTTCTTTTTCATCTGGATTTTTTAGTTGAACCGTCTGAATACGAGGTTCAGCTGGTATTTTCGTCTCTTCAGCATTTTCTTCAACCGATTCTTCATACATAAATTCCGTTTGCTTGATCTCTGCTTTATGCTTAAAGGCAACATTGACAGGCTCTAGTTTAGTTTTTCCATCGTCCCCAACTGCATAAATCAGATTTTCTTCATTGCCCTCCTTATATTGGACAAGCCAATGATCCCTTACTTGGAAACTATCATTTGCTTCTACTGTTGTAATTTTAGCTTTAGCTAGAGTTCCGATTGGCTTTTCCAACAACATATCTGTAGGTTCAATACTTACTTCATAAACCGTTTCATCACGATTGATTTTTTTCTTTTTTAATATTTCATTAAAGGCAATGGAATTACGTGCCGGAATTTGCTGCTTTTCCAATACATTGCCCTCAACACTATATTCATCTTTTTCACCAAATGAAATTGTAGCAGATTGACCTATTTCTATTTCCTGCCAGTCTTTATATGTTACATAGGCTACAACTTTCTTTTCTTGTGACTGAATTTTAAAAGTAATGGAATCGCCTTCGAGTACAATCTCTTTGACAACACCGTCAACTGGAGAGGTAAGAGAGTTATTACTGCTTAATTGTGAAATCATACTATCCAATATACTTAGCTGGCGTTCGGTTTCTGCAATGGAGCGCTGGATAATCGCGATGCCTTCTGCAGTTGGTGTATTTTGCTCAATGCCAAGCTCCAGCGTTAGATTAATATTCCAGTTTTCATTATCCCCTAGTGTTGTTGAATCTGTTGCAGTACTTGGCGTTGAACTACTGCCTTCATACTGTAAATCGGAAACAATCCTTTCTAATTCAGCTAATTCATTTGCATAGGCTTCCCGGTCAGTTTGCAGGCGTGTTACTTCACGTTCGGCTTCTTCCGGCTTATAAATTGCTAGTTCGCTCAGGGCGCTAATGCTTTGCCCTTCTGCAACAAGCACTTCGTTAATGGACTGCACAGGCGCTGCAATGAAATGCTCATACTTAGAAGATACTACTGCATCGGTTTCAAAAACTTTTTCATGATTTTCTGCTACTGCAAATTGCACATTATTAATATAGTATTTCTTTAAAATAATATCGTTGTCCTTTAATAGTAAATAGCCGTTCACCACTACAAAGAACATGGCGAGTATACTAAAGAACTTTACTTTTTTTGTAATAAGCATTATTGACCAAGCCACCCTTCAATCCAAGTTAAGACAGGAAGAATGCTAGATAATGCGACAAGCAAGGCAACAATAACTTGAATCAATATTAATTTTATAAGTAAAGCTTTTGGACGCTCGACCCAATTAGATAAAAATATGTATTGAATCCATACTGTAATAATTGTTGCTATTGTTAATTGGTTTAGAAAAAATAATAAATAGTCTTGATAATACACGTATGCCATCATCGGAGCCAATGAGAACAATGTAAATGGTGTAGAAAAACCAGCAATTGCAAAAACGATGATTGTCAGTGTTTTCTCAAGGACTATGAAAAGTAACGCATAAAGCTGAATCTTTTGAATCCAGCGATAAGGAATTTTTGTGAGTAAGTAAATTACATATGTAATGACGTAATAATGGAAAACAAAAAATAAAATGCCTGCTAAAATAGATCCGATTAAAGACATCATACGGGCAAAACTATATAAATGCCCTTCACCATTTACAAGTAACGCGGTTAAATCGGCTGTATTCATCCCCCAAAGGTTACGTGCAATAAAAAAAAGTAACGTAAAGCCAAAAATTGCCCAAACACTTTTTAAATACCCTTTAAGATGATGGCTTTCGCTACTTTCAAGGTTATGTATTAATTGCGAGGGGTGAGAAAGCTGCTGCCAAAATTTGAATTCGTACATAAATTCACCTCAATAATTTTTATAACATATGATAAGTACCCCAATTTAAAGGGATTTACACATATATTTACAGTCTAATAGATGACTAAATCAATTATAAGTCTTTTAAGTTAAGAAAATGAATTAATATGTGTATTTTGAAAATATATACCAAGAATAAAAAACTTCCCAAACTTACAAATAAACATAAATTATCCACATTTATTAACTTTATTTTTGCTAAAATTATGTGGTAAGGATATTAAAGGAATGAGTGGTAAATTTTAATGAAAAAGAGCTTTATGCTATTTATTATAGTTTTATTCGGTGTGATCGGGTTTGCAGGTGATGTATTTGCAGAGGAAGTGTATGCTATTATTTCTGCTGAGCAAGGGTCCAACATGACAGCTACAGCAAATCCGGACGGCATGAAAGTTGCGGTATTGAAGCAGGGAGCTCGAGTGAAGCTAATACGCCAAGAGGATAGCTGGTCGAAAGTTGAATATAATGGTCGACTTGGCTGGGTTCGTAATGAATCTATTAAACCATTTGCAGAAGACTTACTCCCCGTGTATTCGATATATTATAAATTGCTCGAGGAGACAGAGCATCTCGTTTATGCATTAGTGAATGATTTCACGCAAGATGGTATAGAAGATTTATATATCATTGTTGATGCGGATCCTACAAAAGGACAATATATTGAAAAGATATATAGTGGCGATACAGTCATATATCAAAAAAACTTAAAACATGGTTTAACCGTGTTAAAAGATACGACAGATTATTATTTATTCCATCATACACAGACAAATTCCGAAAAGAAATTTACATTATCCGAATTAAATGATCAGGCAAAAACGGATTATTATGAAGTAAGTGATGGGGAAGATTCCTATGAAATAGTAGCCAATACATATTTGAACAACTATTTTATCGTGCAATCAAGTAATGGAAAACTTTCAGAACTTACCTTTACACATGAACAAGTAACTTCAAAAAATTACTACGGCGGAGAAAAAAAGAATGAGTATGATGAAACGGTTTATTTAGAAAAATTTAGTTTATCAAATGGTGGTAAAACAAAGGAAGTTTCAGAAAAAGAGTATGAAGAACTTTTTGCGAAGTACGAAAGGGCCAAGGGTGCAAAGGTAATCTACAGTGATGATTATAAATCAGCATCGCTTTCGGATAAGTTTTCGTTTGATTTAAATCGTGCCAAAAATGAGTTGTTGAATTTAGCATCAAATGTTAGCTCAGTGAAAAAGGCCGAAATGCTACCCGGAGAAATGGAAAAACTGAAAATAAAGCTTGCCCAATCAGTTTTCCTTGAAATGCCTTACGAAAAAGCAGTTTCCCGTAATGCATATACAATGGTGAAGAATGTAGAACAGGGAGTGCAGCGTGGTTTGCCAGGCTATGAATTAAGCGCGCTAACTACAGATAGCGCATATTCTCCACAGGAAAATATGCAATATATTGATCGTTTGCAAATCGAGAATGTAATTCGAGATTTTTATGGCACCACAATTAATGCGGAGGAATTCAATGCATTGGCTTCTGCTGAAGATAGATTTTTTAATGAGACAATGTACCAATTTCCTTTAGAGGGTGATGAGGTAGTAGATGACACTTATATTTACCGCCAGTTATTAAGTGTTGAGCAGTTGGGAAATGGCTATGATGCACTTGGTTTTGCAGATTATCAAATGCCTTTAGATGTAGCAGTAACAGAAGCAAACGAAAATGCATTAATTGCAGGTAAACAATTGCAGAAAGGTTATGTCGTGTTCAAACGCCTTCCATTTAAATCCGAAATGAAATGGGTATATATCGATACTATTTCAAGTTTAGACTTAATGGATATGAAAAAGTATCAAGTTTATGAAAATACATTACCACTTTTGCAAAGCTTAATCGCAGAGGAACAAATTGTAGAGGGAACTGAGCTGGATAAAAAAGAAGAACCGCTCATTGCCACAGCTGCCACTGGGGAAGAAAGTTTAGGGATGGAAGTGGAAGAGAAAGCTGCATCGTGGAGCTTAATAGTAATTGTGTTAGCTTTAGTATTTAGTTTATTTGGTGGGGCATATTTATTTTACAATAAGAAAATAAAAGTTAATAAAGTTTAGTGAATATCAAAGCTGTCTCTAATTTTATAGAGACAGCTTTTTTGTGATTCAAATTCTCAATAATAAAGTAAGGAGGGACTAATTTTCCCAATTAACCCCTTTAAAGGAAATCAAAAAAATGACATAATTATATAAATTGAATATTTTATATAATTATACTAAGAAACTAATTATTACCACAAGAAATAATTAATGGTAAATAATATTACTCGCAAGTTATAAATATTAGACCTTGTTTTTCCAATGTTTATTAGGAATTGTTGATATTTAGTAAAATAGCATTGACATAAAAAAAACTTACTAATATACTTAAAATTGTTATCGTAATATACGAGACAACATTTTTAAAATGATAAAAAATTGTTTTTATTGGAGGAAATCATTCTATGGCTAACCAACCAAAGAAATATACAAAATTCGTAGCAGCTGCTGCTACAGCTACTCTAGTAGCATCTGCAATCGTTCCTGTAGCTTCTGCTGCATCATTCAAGGACGTTGCTGACACTAACTCACATGCTGTAAACATTGAAGCATTAGTTGAAGCAGGTATCATTAAAGGATTTGAAGATGGCACATTCAAGCCAGGTCAAGAATTAACTCGTGGCCATGTTGTTAAAATGTTAGGTAAATGGGTAGAAAATCAAGGTATTGAAATCCCAGCTGACTTCGCTACTAAAGCTCGTTTCACTGACGTAGCTGTAGATGCTAAAGACCAAGAATTAGTAAAGTATGCTGCATTAGTAGCTGATACTGGCGTATTCAACGGTTCTAACGGTGCATTAAATGCTTCAGGCAAAATCACTCGTGAAAACATGGCTTTAGTTTTAGACCGTGCTTTCAAAGCAATCAACGACACTACTTTAGTAGAATTAGCTACTAAAATCGAAGACGTTAAAGTTGCTGACTTAGCTACTGCTAAAGCAGAAGCTCGTGAAGCAATCCAAGCTTTACGTGACTTAGGTATTTCTGTAGTTGAAAACTTCAACCCAAAAAACACTGTAACTCGCGGTCAATTCGCTTCATTCTTAAACAAAACAATCAACACTTCTGTTGAGTTAACTGTTAAAGAAGTAGTAGCTGTAGATACAAAAACTTTAAATGTAACTTTATCTGATGATTCTACTCATGTAGTAACTTTAGAAAAAGCTTTAGAAGCTAACGAAGCAACTGAAGTAACTTTCACTATTGACGGTAAAGAATATACTGCTACAGTAACATTCAAAGTTGAAGCTCCAAAAGTAATGTCAGTTAACATTGTTGACGGCGTAACTGTAGAAGTTAAATTCAGCGAAGCAGTATTAAAAACTGATATTAACAACAAAGTATCGATCCAAGGTACAACTTTAGATACAGCTTCTTTATCTGAAGATGGCAAAACTTTAACATTAAACTCAGATTCAGCAATCAACGTTAAAGATGCTGCTGTAGTAGTTGAACCAATCCGTACTGCTAAAGATCGTTTAGTAAAAACTGCTAAATTCGTTTCTGTAGTAACTTACAAAGATGAAGTTGCTCCATCAATCGTTTCAGTTAAAGCTGTAACAAAAGGTAAAGCTACTGAAACTGTAGTAGTTACTTTATCTGAAAAAGCAACAATCGGTTCTGCAAAAATTAATGGTACAAATGTAGCTGCTGATAAAATTAAAGTAGAAGGTAAAACTGTTACTTTAGAAGGCGTTACTGTTGAAGCTGGTAAAGCTCACACTGTTGAATTATTTAATGTAGTAGATACTGCTGGTAACAAATCAGTTAAAGCTTCAAAAGCATTTGAAGTAACTGTAGATACTGTAGCACCAACAGCAACAATTGAAGCTGCTGGCGACAACGCTATTTTAGTAACTTTCGACAAAGCAATGAACGTTGATTCTGTAAAAGCTGCATTAGTTAACGGTATTGTTAAAGATGAATTACTAGGTGCTGTAACAAGTGATACTGCAACAGTTGTAGAAAAATCTGACAACAAACAATTCTTAGTAGAATTAAAAGACAACGCAGTTTTTGCTAACAAAGACTCTCGTACATTCACTGTAGTATTAGGTGGTACAATGACTGATGCTTTAGGCAACAAGTTTGCTGCTACTACAAAATCTGTAACATTAACAAAAGACGCTGTTAAACCAGTTGCTACTGGCTATGACATCATTGTTGATGAAAACGGTAAAGTAGAAGAAATCGTTGTAGAATTCAACGAAGCATTAGCTGCTAAATCTGCTATTAACTTCGGTACAATCGCAACTGTTGTTAACGCTGAAGGTAAAGTAGATTCTACATTAGACACTTTAACTGGTTCAGTTGAAAAGGGTTCTAAGAAAGTATCATTCAAGTTTGCTGCTCCAGTATTAGTTGAAGGTAAATTAGCTGTAACATTCAACAAAGATTTAGTAACAGACTTAGCATTAGCTGCTAACAAATCAGAAGCATTCAATATGACATTTGACTTCGGTACTGCTAAAACTTCAACTGAATTTAAAATGGCTGCAGGTGCATTTGATACAACTTCTGCTGACACAATTAAAGTTACTTTCCCAGAAGCAGTTAAAGGTGGCGCAGTAGCAGGTTCTGCAACTGATTTAGCTAACTACACATTAGACGGTAAAGCATTAACTGGTGCTACTATTACTATCTCTGCTGACAATAAAGTAGCGACAATCAAATTAGCTGAAGGTACAATTACTGCTGATAACAACACAGCTGTTATGAAAGTATCTAATGTTCAAAACTTAGCAGGTACAAAAACTGTTAAAGCTTATGAGGAAACAATTGCTGTACAAGATACTAAAGCTCCAGAATTAACTTCTGCAGTAATTATCGATAACCAAACAATTGAATTAACTTATAATGAAGCAGTTCAATTTGGCGGTACTTTCGCTTCTGACTTCTCATTAATCGTTGATGGTGAAGCTTCAACTGTAGCATTATCTAATGCTGCTGTAGTAGCAGGCAAAGACAACACATTACGTGTAACTCTTTCTGCTCCAGTAAACTTCTCATTAGTAGATACTGTAGCTGTAAAAGTTATCGGTAACGCATCTGTTACAGATAAAGGCGCACGCGCTAACGCTCAAAAATTAAACATCGAAGTAAAAGCTAAGTAATATTAGCAGTTTCGATTTTCGGCTCCCTCTATTTTTAATAGAGGGAGCTTTTTTTATGTGAGAAAATTTGTAAAATATAGTATAATTCTATACAATATTTACTATGGAGGGATTAGTATGCATTTTTTTAGTCAATTGAAAATAAATGGGCTGTTACTGGAAGTTCAAGGTTATTTTCAAACAAAAATGAATGTGCTAGAAATTCATTGTAAAGAAGTAATATCACTGTTTAAAAATTGGAAATATGAAGAAGTCGTTGTGGTAGAGTTTGCTTTAATCGACAAAGATCGAACTGTTTATTTGGACAATTCAAATCTAGTAATAAGTGAAGTTAGTCATAATCAAATAAAGTTACTACATATATAAAACTATAAACTAAATTAAATTGGAGGAGTTACATATGAAAAAAAATACTAGATTTCTAGCATCTGCAACAGCTGTTGTACTAGCATCCACTGCAATTGTTCCAGTAGCTAGTGCAGCTTCATTTACAGATATTAAAGGCAGTGGACATGAAAATGCGATTACCTCATTGGCAGAACAAGGGATTATTGGTGGTTATCCGGATGGGACATTCAAGCCGAATCAAAATCTAACACGCTCGGATGTTGTGAAGCTTTTAGGTAAATATTTGGTATCTTTAGGACATAAGGTTCCAACTGATTATAAAACGAAAATGCGTTTTACCGATTTAACAGCAAATTCTCAGGATGAATTGCTGCAATATGCTGCATTAGTAAAGGATGTAGGTGTATTCCAGGGTAGTAATGGTGCGCTTATGCATCGTGATCAATTGCGTCGTGACCAAATGGCGACTGTTTTAGTGCGTGCTTTTAAAGTTATTAATGAATATGACTATGTAAAACCAATGATTGATTCAGAATATAGATCAAATATTAGTGATTTAACACGTACATCAGATGAGCATCAGGAATCGATTAAAACGCTTGCTTATCATGGTGTGACGAAACAATCAACGTTTAATCCGAAAGATCC
Source organism: Solibacillus ferritrahens (assembly GCF_037027585.1). Taxonomy (NCBI): domain Bacteria; kingdom Bacillati; phylum Bacillota; class Bacilli; order Caryophanales; family Caryophanaceae; genus Solibacillus; species Solibacillus ferritrahens. The sequence continues at coordinate 13,256 of NZ_JAXCLE010000026.1, forward strand.
AACAAAGCGCGGGCAATTTGCTTCCTTCCTATATAATATGTTGTTAGTGGAAGTACCTCAGCCAGAGCCGGAAAAGCCTGTATTAACGATTAAGACAGTAGAAGTGCAGGCAGCCGATAAGCTGCGTGTTGTATTATCGGATGATAAAGCTTATATTGTAACGTTAAAAACACCATTAGTAGAAAATATTGAAACTGAAGTAACATTTGAAGTTGGGGAACAAAGCTTTACAGCAAAAGTGAAATTTGAGGTACCTGATTTAAAAATATCTTCTGTTACAAATCCGAATGGCGGGCAAATCGCGATAGCGTTTAATCAGCCGGTGAAGCTGGATGCGGAGTTAAATACAGCGGCTATTAATAAGCTTGTTGCAGTAACAGGCGTTGACCGACTTGGACAAGTTCAATTATTAAAAGGACAGTTAAGTGAAGACAAACGTACATTAACTGTGACAATTAATGCGACGACAGGGCTTGAAGGTCGCTATCGTGTAGTAGTGGATGGGATAGAGTCTGCAACAGCGAAAAAGCTGAGTAAATATGATGATATTGCGACGTTTGTAGCGGATAAAACAGCTCCTGCAGTATTAAAAGTAGAAAATGTAGCTGCTACTAAGGTAAAAGTAATTTTTACAGAGCCGGTTACAAATCCGATTGGTATTACACAATTTAAATTAGCAGATGGTTCGGTTGTTTCCGGAATTCAGGGAACAATTGAAAAAAATGCAACGGAAGTTATTTATGATTTATCTGCAGCTACAGCTCGTGGCCAGCTGTTGGCGCCTGGTACTTCAATTACGGTTACATTTGGAACAATTGTTGATATTGCGAATAATTTGTCGTCGCCAAACCCTTTAACAACGTACATTACAAAAGGGGATAAAGACGGTGTTGTACCAAATTTAGTGAATGTTACACAACTTGGAGCGAAAAAGTTTAAGTTAACATTCTCAGAGGAAGTTCGCACAATCGTACCAGCAGATATTTCAATTGCCCAGAATACTTACTCACCAGGGATTTCAAGTATCGTTTTAGATAAAGAAGATCCGAAATCATTTATTGTAACGACGAATGGTTCTTTAAATGGCTATACGACAATTTCGACTACACCTGGACGTAACATTACAGATTTATCTGGTGAAGTGAACGTATTTTCAACAGCATATAATTTTGTAGCGGATACGACTGTACCTTCTATTGTAAGTACAAATGTAGTAAAAGATAAAGGGATTGAATATTTGGAGTTTGTATTTGACCGAAATGTAGAGACAGCGGCTTTCGCTCAAGTCAATCTAACAGGCAGCTATATTTTGAATGGCTATACGTATCCGCTCGCAGCGCCTTTAGTAGGACAGCTGGAAAAATCAACTACTAATGATAAAGTTGTCCGTGTACGTTTAAGTACGCTAACAGGAGTTACAACAAATGCAGGCTACACATATTCGGTAGGCGCTACATTTACAGGTGTGATGAGTGAGTATGGGCAGGCGGTAAACCCTGCATACCAAGTGAACTTTACGCGAGGCGCGGACTTTGCACAAACAGAAGAAAAACTTTCTTTATTAAGTGTTGAAACTGCGTATAATGCAAGACAGGGATCAAGTATTGACAATAAAACTATTGTCCTTACATTTTCTACACATGTGGATGGTGTATCAGCTTCAAACCTTCAAAACTATGCGTTAGATGGGGTAACGATTCAGCGAGCAATCGTCAATCACAATGAGCCGTATAAAGTGTATTTAACACTTAAAGAAGGCGATATTATTTATGACCGTGGGACAAATTTAACTGTTAGTAACTTACGGGCTTTAAATTCTATTGTGGCGATGGATCCGCAAACAGTACTTGTTTATTTAAAAGAAAATATCGCACCTCAATATTTAAATACGAATGTTTCTGGCTTTGATACAATTACACTGACATTTAATGAAGCAGTGAAAAATGCATTAAACAATTCGTTTGAAGTGAAAGTAAATGGAACTGTAGCTCCAATAGCGCAAGTGTATATGACAGGACAGTCAAGCAATCAGGTTTCCATACGTCTAGCGCAGGCCTTAACAGCAAATCAAACAGTAGAAGTTACGCAAACTGCAACATCAACAATTAGTGATCTGTCGAATAATAAACTAATTCTCTCACCAGTAAAGTTTACGGTTCCTCAAAATATAAACTTCTAAAATTTGGAGCATATCTATTTCAATAGATATGCTCTTTTTCCTACCATATAATACTTTCGGATTAACTTATTTAAAAATAGTTTATTTTCTAACAATTAGTGGAATCGCATACTTTGTAAGCGTTTTATGAAATTAACAGTAATTTTACTGTGTTAGAATACTAGGAGGTTAATTACTATGAAGAATAAGTACAAGAAATTTGTAGCATCAGCCGCAACGGCCACTTTAGTTGCCTCAGCAATTGTTCCCGCAGTAAGTGCAGCAAGTTTTTCCGATACAGCAGGAAATACTCATGAATTAGCCATTGAATCCCTTGTCAGTCAAGGAATTATTTCAGGATATCCAGACGGGTCATTTAAGCCTAATCGTACATTAACTAGATCAGATGTAGTGAAATTATTAGGGAAATACTTAGTATCGCAAGGGTATAAGGTACCTACGGATTATAAAACAAATATGCGTTTTACCGATTTACGCAGCACATCACAGGATGAACTCTTACAGTATGCTGCATTAGTAAAAGATAATGGTGTGTTCAATGGAAGTAACGGTAATTTACTGCCAAACGACTCTATTACACGTGAAAATATGGCCGTTGTTTTAGTGCGTGCCTATACGAATATTAATGGTTTTGACTATGTAGGTCATGTACAAAAGCAAAATTTCAAAGAGGATGTTGTCGATTATAATGCGGCAAAAGCAGAGGCTCGTTCAGCGATTAGAGTTTTGGATTACTATAATGTGACGGGTGTACCAAACTTTAATCCAAAAGGCTCCACTACGCGTGGACAATTTTCTTCATTCTTATTTAAATTACTGCAGGTGGAAGCACCAGGAGCAAATTTCAAAGCGGTTGAAGTAGTAGATGCCTCGACATTAAGAGTTACACTAGAAGATGATACTGTTCATACAGTGAAATTGGATACGGCTCTAGAGGAAGGAAAGGAGACATCCGTTACTTTTGATATTGGAGGAAAAAAATATACAGCCACTGTAACTTACAAAGCAAACCTTACAGTAAAAACTGCTGAAGTGACAGGTGCCAACACATTAAAAGTAACATTAAGTGACAATTCCGAGCATAACGTTACGCTAGAAAATAACCTCCCTGAAAATGAGGAAACAACAGTCTCGTTTAAAATTGATGGAAAAGATTATACTGCAAAAGTAACATATAACGTGACAGAAGTGAAAGTAGCTTCAGCCAAAGCGCTAAATGGCGGTCAGGTTGAAATAAAATTTAATCAAAGAGTAAATCTTCCGGCAAACTTAACACAAGCACAAATAGCGAACTACATTACTATAACAGGTGTCGATAATTCAACTCCGATATCATTTACACAGGGCCAATTAAGTGAGGATGGCAGGACCTTAACGATTTCAACAAATGGCATAGCAGCATTATCGGGTCGCTATGTCGTAAAAGTAAAAGATGTGAAAAATTCAGCAGGTACATCGGTTACACCGTATGATCAAATAATCAACTTCGGAACAGATACGGTTGCACCTACATTGTTAAGCACGGTCAATAGAGATGCAAAAACGGTTCGGGTCACATTCTCGGAACCACTACGTTCATTTAGTAACAGCAGTATTACATTTAGACTGGCTAACGGAACGAATGTAACGGGTATTATGGGAGAGATTGGAACAGGAAACTGGTATGCAGATTTTGATTTATCAAATGCAACTGCTAACGGTCAACCATTAGCGGCTAACACTCCGATTACTGTAACATTTGCAGGTTTGCGTGATATTGCAGGAAACTTTAGTTCACCAAATCCATTAACAACAAGCTTTACAATGGGTGGTGCAGATGGTGTAAAGCCGACACTTACAAGCATTTCACAAACAGGACCAAGAACGTTCAAGCTGACATTTTCTGAGCGTATACAAAAGCCGGCAATTGCAGATTTAGAATTACGCTTAGGTACTTCAGTTAATCCGATTACTGCTATTGAAGAAGTGTCGGGTGACAATCGTTCATTTATGATTACTGCGACAAATGATTTGAATGGTGTATACAATATTGGAACAGCTCCTGGAAGAACAATTACGGATATCTCAGGAGAAACGAATACATTTGCCAATACACATTCCTTTACAATTGATAATGCTGCACCGGAAGTAACAGCTACCACGGTTACTCGGGATGGAAATTTTGAATATCTGGATATAACACTGACTAAGGATGTGAGTTTAGTTGCAGCATCACGTGTAACTGCTTCAGGTAACTACGTAAAAGGTGGCGTTACACATACATTCAACGGAACAGCAACAAACCTTGCATATAGGGACAATAATAATCGTTCAGTATTGCGTGTAAAGTTAGATGATTTATTAGGGACAGGCGATGTAGATAATGCTACTTATAATGTGACGTTATCCTTTACAGAATTAAAAAGTGCGTACGGGGTCAATGTTGGAAATAAAGCTGTATCCTTCCAACGTACTACGGATTACGCAAACAATAATAATGTACTTGAAACACCAGACGTCGCAACATCAACGTCTGATCCGTCATTAACAAACGATCAAGTAAGGTTAGTGTTTAATCACGAGCTTGATGCGACAACTGCAGCTGTAGCAAGCAATTATTCTATTCCAAATGCGAGAGTAACACATGCTCAAGTATCAAGCGGGGCATTAAATACGGTCACTTTAACATTAGCGCCTAATGAGACAACAGCAACAGGTCCACGTAATTTACTTATTACAGGTGGTGTCAAAGCAAAGGATTCTATCGCAACACAACAAAACTTAACAGCAGAAGTGAACTTAAAAGAAAATATTCGCCCAGTGTTAAATGCGGCAACATTCCGATCTGCCAATGAAATTGAGCTGACATTTAGCGAAAATGTAAGTGGGCTTGGTACCGATTCATTTGTAATTGGAAACGCTGCGGGAACACCACTCTCCATTGCATCAGTGCTTTCATCAACAACAGGCAATAAAGTTACAGTCACGCTCACAGATCCCCTTACAGCAGGTGAGACTGTATTTATTAAAAAGGGTGCAGGTATAGAGGCAGTAAAGGATGAAGCGGGCAATCCGTTAGTGGATACTTTTAATTTACAAATATCTTTATAAAGACTGTCTATATTTAGTAGTAATGAGTATTACAAATATACATTTGCAGGAAAATGTATTGTATAATTGCGCTAATGTCTTAATGGAAAGGAATTAATTGTAATGAAAAAACTTTTGTATACTTCCTTTATTATTTTAGCGCTCTTCGTTACTGCAATGTTGCCGGTAAATGATTTATCTGTAGAAGCGGCGGCTGTAAATCCCTTTACTGATGTAAAAGATTCAAACTCGCATGCGAAAGCTATTTTATCATTATATAATGATGGGATTATTACAGGTACGTCGACTACTACCTATGAACCTGGAAAATCAGCAACTCGTGGAGAAGCGGCTTTGTTTCTGGCAAATGCACTGGGGTTACAAGAAAATACCGAAAAGAATGGAACGTTTAAAGATGTCCCTTCATCCAGCATATATTATCAAGCCGTGACTGCATTAACAAAAGCTGGGATTGTTAATGGATATGGCGATGAATTTAGGCCAAATGCGACATTAACACGTGCCCAGCTATCTAAGATGTTAACAATTGGTTTTGAACTGCATCAATCAACTCAGACAAAAACGAAATTTACGGATGTCAACAAATTGACTGATGGAGCGACAAAACAATATATTCAAACTTTAGTAGATTACGGGATTACAAAAGGCACGACAGCAACAACTTTTAGCCCGAATATGAAACTGACGCGCGGTCAATTGGCAACATTTTTATTTAATGCTATCAATGTTGCATCAGATGAATTAACTGTAATCAGTGTTGAATAGATTTTGAAAAATACACTTGAGAGAAAATAGACTCAAGTGTATTTTATATTTTGGAAAACATTATTTAGGGTAGAGGGAATTAGAAACTCTGCGCGAAAGGTAGAAGTTATGTTTGTAAATGGAACTTTTATGGATAAAAGGAGAAACAAAATTAGTGGAAAGTAGAACCAATATTCCTTAAGTAGAATTCCCCCCGGAAATTAGTCCCGCATGGTTCAAACTAAGAAAATCATAGAAATCGATTCAACTATTACCATCGCACTATATTAGCCTTCATGCTACACTTAAAATGAAATATTACTATTCTATTAAAAGTTGTATTTTTCAATGAAATAAGAGGAAAAATTCGGTATAATTTATAACGTTATTGAAAAAAAGGAGGGAATTCGTTCTAATGTCAAAAATAAAATCAGCACTGTTAGCCTCGCTGTTATTTTTTTCTACTGCATTACCAGGTGCAACCTTTGCAAACGTAGAAGGAACAGCCGAAGCTGAAAATCCAACAGTACAAATTCCACAAACTACTACAAATCAAACGACAAGTTCCGTTGAAAATACTGTAGAGCAACCGGGAACAGTGACGGCTGAAAAAGATCCAACATCAAATTCCGGTGAAGTACAGGCTGAACCATCGAACAGTACAGCACCGGCTCAGCCAGAAGCAACACCTGAAAAAACAGAAATAACGGAAGAAGAGCAGGGTACTTCCGAAGATACTGAATTAACACCAGAGGCAGAGCAAGACAATACAACAGAACAACCTGTTAAAGAACAACAAACAGGCTCTCATTTAACGGTTAAGCAAAAACTTGCAGATGTCCCGAATAGCTTTTGGGCAAAAAATGAAGTAATGCAACTTGTTGAAATGGGTGTTATCGGCGGTTATCCAGATGCAGAGTTCCGACCGAACTTAAATATAAACCGTGGTCAGGCTGCGAACCTTTTTAAAGGCGCACTAAAGCTTCCTGACGCAAAATATCAAAATAAGTTTTCGGATGTTAGTAATAAATCGAGTTTTTTGCAAGGGGTATTCTCTACATATAATGCAGGAATTTTCGGTGGTAAACCAGATGGTCGCTTCGGTGTATCGGATGCGTTAACACGTGAACAGATGGCCACTACTTTAGTAAGGGCATTTGACTTAAAAGATACTGGAACAACTCTAACATTCAAAGACTGGAACAAAATTAGTGAATCACATCGTGAAAATGTAAAAATCCTTGCCCAACATGGTATTACTACAGGCCGTGAAGACGGTTCATTCGATCCGAAGGCAACTGTAAACCGCGTGACATTTTCTGTTATGCTTCACCGCGCACTAGTTGCAACAAATAAAATAACTAAAAATGAATATACAGTACAAGCTGCTGATGTTTCAAAGAACTTTAAAATCAACCGTACAGAAATGAATTTTGTGCAAGTAACTTCTGATACAAATCCTCTATATCTACGTTCAACAGCACCGATTGCGTTTAAAGGCACAACGACTGAAACATACGGTGTTGCAAAAGATACGATTTATAATTATGCTGTCGGCAATCAAGGAGCGACTGTGAAGGTAACAGTACGTGCGCTGGAAAACGGGGATGACTTTGTATTTACAACATTAACAAACAAAGGGACTTCAAAGTTAACAGTAGACTTGTTCCATAAAGCGTCGAATGTAACCAATTATCGATTATATCGATATGATCGTTTCCCGATTGAAAAGAATATAAATGATGTATTTGGTTATGATTCATCATCGTACCCAACAGGTTTATTACGTATTATGTCGAATGAAAAGCTCGCAACAGATCGTATGGTTGGACAAGCTTATCGTTCAAAGCAATTGACACAAAGCTATAAAGATACAGGCGGCACGAGCTATATGCGTGATCTGCAATCAGAGTATGAGGCATACTCACACGCGTTGCTAGGTGAAGAGTTATTTAACTTCTATACATTAGTATCAAACGGAAATGACATTGTTGATACGTGGTATATGGATTCAAATGAGCGATTATTTAAAACAGATGAAAATATGAATGGCTGGATGCTTGAAACAGCCCTAAACTATAAAAAGCGTAATAGCTGGTATACTGCAGAAGGCCCGTTCAATAAAATGGCTACAACAACAGAGCCAATGCCAAAATCATATCAAGGTTTTGGACGTAATCTATTACTAGTAAAAGAGGATCGAGCGCTCGTATTATTTAAAGAGCAAGGCGATCGTTATTTTGCAAACGTAGTGAAAAACTCGTTCATTAGCTTAGATAAATTTAAAGGCGATGCACCTTATTGGAAAACAGAAGTAACAAGTACGTATTTGAAAAATTTATACGATATAACGGCACCATTTATCGATACTCGCTTCAATGAGCAAATTGCGTTATTCTATTATAATTCTGGTGCAGAGTTTAATATTCCTAACTATAAAGAACCGTTACGCAATTACGCTGACCTTTTAGCATCTCGTAAAGCAGCAGGTCATGTAATAAATATTGCTAATGATGCTTATTATATTTCGGATTACTTCCCGGTTAATCAGCAAGTAACAACACATGCTTCCATGAACCATTTACTTGGTGGAATGAATATTTTACTATTAGCTTATCAGGAATTCCAAGATGTAAAATATTTAGAAGCTGCAACAGCAGTTAGCCGTGCTTTACAAATCGAGAAAAATAAATGGATCCGTGCAAACGGTGATATTTGGTATCGGGTAAATGCAAAAGGCGAATTTGCAGGTGACGATTATCAGCATTTAACACTTGAGGATTTAATTAACTCGTACAAATATTGGAAAGATGTGGATCCTTCACAATTACCATTATTTGAAGAAATGATTATTTCAAAAGCTAATTATTTATCGGTTAACCGATACGGCTATACGATGAAAATCAAAAATGGTCTTGAAGAAATTGGCATGTCTGATTATTTACCAGAAGGCCAATTATATACAGACGCATTATAAAGAAGGATCACCTATTCTTAATTGAATAGGTGATTTTTTTGTTTATAAGTGCTTATCTGCTTTAAATTGGCGATTATGTTCTAGAAGGTGACGAATAAAATTTTAAATTGTCGATTAAATGTTAAATTGTCGAATATAGCATGTGGAGTGGCGATTAAGGAGATCAGATTGACTAATATGTAAGTAAAGTTGACTATTAAGTGACATCCATTGGCGAATAAAGCAAATTAAGTGTCGAATATAATATCATCCTCATAATTCGGTACCGAAAGTCCCTTCTCTTAACCCCTATTTCCAGCTATATTAACTAAAAAAATGTGAAAATTTGCCGATAGTTAAACTAGGATTATGAACAAGTATCGGAGAAATACCTGAGAAGGAAGGGATTACACGATGAAGAAAAATTTAAAAGTGGGATTAATGGCAGGTCTACTAATCACACCGGCAATCGTCGCGCAAACTGGGGAAGTACAGGCAAGTGAAACTTCAACACCATTTAATGTAGTAGCTTCCATTACTGCAGAAGGTTTATTAAATAGTTTTAAGGAATCGAATGAAGGATTGCCAAGTGAAAATATTGAACAGATTGAACAGGTTATTAAAGCGGAGAGAACTAAATTTAATACGATGTCTGATAATGAAAGAACTATTTTAGGTGATTCTAATGTTAAATTAATTGATTCAAAAATTAAGTATTTAGAAGGTTATATAGTAGCTAGAAAAGACGCCGTATCTTTATCTAATTTAGTAGGAAAATTAACAACGACAAACAAGAATTTAGTTGCAGATACAAATCAAGCTTTAGTAGAACTTCAAGACTTAAAGGATAAATTTAGTGAATTATCAATAGATTTAAGTACGGCAGCCTCTGGAGCTGGGATTACTTCTACTGATTTTCTTTCTACCCTTAAATATTACGATGGTAATGGAGAGGACAAATTTATTGAACAATTTGTTACTCAAGAATTGATTGGGAAATTAGATGATAAAAAAGAAGATGTAGAAAAGATCGATACTTTTATCAAGGATTCAATTACGCCAATAATAATTGCTTCACAAGCAAACATTATAATTAAGGATACGTATGTGAGCGCTGTTGAAGTTGCACGAAAAGCATTTAGTGAAATACCGGATACAGATATATTTAAAGAAACCTTAAAAATTCAAATAGTAAAAGACACTGTAGGAATCGAGCAGTTTATTAAGGATGCAGAATTAGATATTACAAAAGCCAAATCTGTAGAAGATAAAATAGAGGATATTAAAGTAAATCCACCAACTTCGACAACATTTAATTCAAAAGTAACGGCGATTGTTACGGAATATGGAAAATTGTCGGACTTACAAAAAGCGCTTGTTACCAATTACGATGCAATGGAAAGTTACAATAAAGCACTAAATATTGTAACTGATATTACAAAATTAACGAAACTTACACCAAACTCTGAGAAATTCCGCGAAGATATACATACTATTTGGGAAAGTTATGTAAAGTTAAATACTATTGAAAAAACGTTTGTAACAAATGCTTTAAAATTAGAAGAAATGAAAAGTGCAGTAGATAATGCAACTGGGGTAGAAGCGCAAATTACGGGAATTAATATAGCAAATGCAGGAATGAAAGTAGCTGAAGCACGAAAAGCATACAACGATTTATTTGGAAATCGCAAATATGTATTAAAGGAAGCATTGGAATTACTCAATTCATGGGAAAAATCTTCTTCAACTGCAGCAAACGTTATAAAATTAATTGATGGAATTAAAACAGATGTCCTCGTGAATCTGGATGATAAGAATTTAGCGGATACGAAGAAGTTATCGAGTGTAACAGGCTTTGTAACGAAAGTGCGTTCAGCTGAATCTTCATATATGAAAGTTAAAGCAGGAGAAGGAGAACCTGAAACAAACGAACAAAAGCTTATCACAAACCGAGCACGTCTCGAAGCGTTAATGCCAATTGCCAATATTGCTGATCAAGTAGCAAAATTAAAAGTAACAAGTGCAACATATGCGGATGATTTAATTACAGCACAAAATGCATTGAACGGATGGGATACATTTAAAAGTGCAATTCCATCAAATGATGCACAAAATATCGAAAAGCTTCACGGATTTTTGAAGACATACTTACAAGCACTACAAGATGAGCAAGCATTAGCAGTTAAAATGGATGCCGATATTTTAACATTAAAAAATGCGACTTCTATTGATTTACAACAAATTGTTATAACACGCGAAACGTATAATTCTTTATCATCAAATGGTAAACGCTTAGTAAAAAATGTGAAAATATTAAATGATTTAGAGCGAGCGAACAAAGCTGCCCTAGATACAATTAAAGCAATAGATGCAATTGATGTAAAAGCCAAAGATTTTGCCCGTAAAACAACTACAGTTGAAACGTCTTACAGTAAATTAACAGAGCCGATGAAAGCAGTTGTCTACAACTATGCAAAACTAGAAGAGTTATTACCAATCGCAAAATTAATGCAAGAAATCGATGTAATTCGTCCAACGGCAAAGGATTTCAAAGAAAAGTTATCAACTGCTAAAAATAAGTTCGATGAATTATTGAGAGGATATACAGAACTTACAAATCCATCAACGAATTTAGATATTATTAAAGCAAAACTTCATACAGACTATGGCTATAAATTAACAAAATTCCAAGCGGTAGTCACATCTGCTTCTATAATTGAGCAAAGAATTGATGCTTTGCAAACGAAGTCTGGGGAAGGGTTTATAACAGATTTAGCAGAAGTATCTGCTTTGTATAAGGGGCTTGATTCGACAACAAAACGCAATGTAAGTAATGCAAAGCAGCTAACAGACCTAGAGCGCGATTATAAAGCGTCACTACGAGTAATTGAGCAAATTAACAAACTTCCTGTTCACACAGATCGCTCATACTCAAATAAGGTTTCGGCTGCTCAAAAAGCTTATGACCGTTTAACCGACAAGCAAAAGAGAGATGTATTTAACTATGATTCAAAGTTGAAAAATATTTTAAAAGCAGCTGATTTGATTGCCCGCATTGAAAAATTACGTGTAGGCTCTAAAACATATGAAACAGATGTAGCTGCAATACGTGGAGAATACTCAGTGCTATCAACGACAGAGCAGGGATTAGTGCATAATATTACAAAACTCGCAACGGCTGAATCTGGTGTTTCAAGTGCAAAAGAAGTCATGGCATTAATCGAGATCGCGATTCCAACAGCAGAAAACTATATTCAAAAGTTAATCGATGCACGAAATAGTTATGATAGTTTATCAAAATCAGATCAAAAGCTCGTTATGAACTATAAAGATTTAACAACTCGCGAACGTACAGTGAAGCCTGTATTAAAATTAGATGCCGATATTTTAGCTTTAGACCCATCTAATGCGCGTACCTTTATATCAAAATATAATGCGATTGGTAAAGCGTATGAAAAATTGTCTATGTCAGAGCGTGCATTGCTTTTAAATACCGAGAAGTTTTTAGGCGATTTCACTTCAATATTTAAAGTAATGAATGCTATTAACTCGATTAAACCTTCAAGCAAAACATTTGTTGAAGAAACTCAGGCTGCAAGAGCTTTATTTAATGCATTACCAGTGAATTTGGCAGCCCAAATTTCGAATTTGGCAACATTGCAAGAGCATGAATTGAACGTTGAAGGCGGCGCCAGAGTAGACGCGATGATTCGTGCGTTAAATACCGTATCACCAAATGAGTTTATCTCAAAAGTAAAAGAAGCACGCGAAGCCTTTAAATCGTTAAACTCTGCAAACAAAAAAGGTGTTACTTTAGAATCGGAATTAAAAGAGCAAGAAAAGTATATTAAGCCAATTGAAGCGGCGATTAAGGCTATCGACGGTCTAAGCAATCCAAGAAATGATTTAAGCCGTCAATTTAATACGGTAAATAATGCATTGAAAAAATTGGATGACAAACAAAAGCAATATGTCACTAACATGGACCAGTATTCAAATTTATCAAATGTTATTCATGTTTACACATTAATTGAAGGATTAAAGCCGAATGATAAGTACTTCCAAGGAAATATGGAGGCCGCTAAGCTGGCGTATGACAGACTATCGGAAGAAGAAAAACTAAAGGTTACAAACTATTATAAGTTACAGCAGTCCGTACTTGATATGACAGAAGTCCAAAAAGTGACGACAATCATTGCGTCATTAAATTCTTCTTCAAGTAACTTCGAAACAGATGTAACAAATGCATTAGCAGCATATAAAGCTCTTCCTGCTGGATCAAAGCGACAAGTATTGAACTATTCGAACCTTCAGCAAGCTGAAAGAGATTTAAAGGCAGCGCAACGCGTCATAAAACAAATTGATGAGTTGGATGCAACATTAAGAACTTATGCCTCAAGAGCAAACTCAGCAAAAACGGCTTACGAACGCTTAACAGTCGATCAAAAAGCATTAGTGAAAAATTATAATAAACTTCAGGCGGCAATTTTTGAATTAGGATTATAGGAAGTTTTCTGGAATTGATCACTTGTAATTTTAAAAAAAATTGATAATATAAAAAAGAACTATATTCTGTTTGGCAATTTTTAAAAATACCTTTTGCGTTATTCGTAAAAGGTATATTTTTTATTCTTTGAGGATGAAAAGTAATAATATAATTGCATTGCGAATAATTGTGAGTCTAGCAAATTTATCATAGTATAATTGTAAGAAATGACACATTAAGGGGGCTTTTTTGGGTTGAAACGATTTTTAGTAGTGGGGTTTATTATCGCTTGTCTATTACAAATACAAACTCCAGCGTCTTATGCACAAACAGCTCCAAACTTTACTGATGTGAAAAGTAGTTATTGGGCAGCACCGGTAATTTACGAACTAGCTGGAAAAGGCTATATGGAAGGATATGCAGATGGCACTTTCAAGCCGAATAGTATGACTACTCGTGCAGAGGCGGCTAGTATAATAGCACGGACTATGGGGATAGATTTGACAACCGATTTTGTTCCAAACTTTAGCGACGTTCCGAGCAATCATTCATATTATAAGGAAATTACTAAGCTCGCTGAATTAGGGATTATTCAAAATGAAAGCAAATTTAATCCTGAAGCGCCTTTAAAGCGCGCACATATTTCGAAAATGATTGCCCTTGCCTATTCGGTTGAAGTTGATTCAAAAAATAAAGCGAAATTTAAAGATTTACCGAAAGTCTATTGGGCAAAGGACTATATCGAATCATTGGCGGATGTAGGAATTGTAAAAGGGAAGACAGCTACAACTTTTGAACCAAACGAATTTGTGACACGTGCCCATGTGGCCGCATTAACAAAGCGCGGTATGAAATTTAGGCAAGATGTCGTAAGTTTAGAAGTAGTGTATGACCTTTTACAGAAAGACTATATTGATACAGTCAATCACTATAAGCAATGGGAAAAGAAAATACTGGATCTAGTTAATAAGGAACGTATAAATGCGGGGTATTCATCGGTCAATCAAGATTTAAAGTTAACACAAATCGCCATTATAAAGGCTAAGGATATGGTGAAGCGAAATTACTTCGAGCATTACTCGACGTTTTACGGCAACCCATGGGATTTGGCAACATTGTTTGATTATGAATATACAAGCTATGGAGAAAATTTAGCCCGTAATTTCAAAACACCTGAAACGACTGTTGCGGGATGGATGTCTTCGCCGAAACATCGGGAAAATATATTAAAGAGTACTTTTACTCATATGGGCATTGGTATCGAGAAAGATAAAAAAGGAAAATATTATGTAGTTCAGCATTTTTCTAGTAAATAATATGGTAAATTCTAGTGTTCTACATTACAGTAATATTACAATAGGAGTTTAGTATTAATAGATTTTCTATTTAAAACACGTAATCCTCGCTTAAACGCAGGGATTACGTGTTTTTTGTTTTTATATTAAAAATGCTAGAACTGTTACACAAGTGAAAAATAATATCACAACAATATATGTTACCCTGTTATTAGGTTAAATAAACATGAACTAAAAGATTTTCTGTTATGTTATACCTCGAATTTTAGTATCGAGGCCTAGTTGAAGGGAGTTTCAAGTTAAGTGAAAAAGAAAATTTTATTACCGATCTTTGCAACTTTCATGATTTTTTCAGGTGTAGGGACGGGTTCGAATACAGTACAAGCATCATCAGTTTCAGAATTAACAGCAACAGCTTCTAAATATATCGGTGTACCATACGTTTATGGAGGAACAACAGCAAGCGGGTTAGATTGTTCTGGCTTTACTAAATTAGTGTTCAGTCAATTAGGACATGATTTAAGCCGTACAGCAGCTGCTCAATATAAACAAGGGAAAGCCATTTCAAAATCAGATTTACAACCAGGCGATTTAGTATTTTTCAATACAAGCGGTGGCGTTTCCCATGTGGGTATTTCATTAGGTGGTAACAAGTTTATCCATGCTGGTACAAGCACAGGCGTAACTGAATCTAGTTTAACTTCTTCTTATTGGGGGAAAAGATATGTTGGCGCAAAACGTGTAGCGAGCTTTGGAGAAAGTGAAAAAGTAGTTGCAGCAGCATCTTCTATTGAAAAAGAAGAAGTAAAGAACTCAGCAATCGATTTCACTGTTTATGCATCTCGTGGTGAAGTAGCAATTCAATTAGCAGAAACTTTAGGCTTAGACACATCTGATACAAATTCATCGTTTACGGATATTAAATCATCATCAAAATATGCAGGTGCAACAACAGCACTTTATAAACTAGGCATTTTCACAGGTGATGAAAATGGTAAATTCAATGCTGGTTCACCATTAACTCGTGCTCAAATGGCAAAAGTATTAGTAAAAGCATTTGATTTAACAATGTCAACAGACAATTTAAAGTTTACAGATGTCCCAGCATCACATTGGGCACATGACGACATTTCGATTTTAGCATCAAACGGCATCACAGTTGGTAAAGGTGATGGCACATTCGGTACAAACGATAATGTTATGTTAAAACATTTAACGGCTTTCATTAACCGTTTACAGTAATTTTATATAAAATTTAGTAACTTCTACATATATCAACAGATATACCTTGCAGGGAAGTACTTACTTATGAGAAACACAAACGAAAATTGTTTGTGTTTCTTTTTTATTTGCCTTAATTAGAACCCGGCCTTTATCGTGTATAAGAGTAACATAAAGTAGAAAAATATCAATTTACTAACTTTACTGCATATTAATTTTATGAATTATTTGGTAAAATGGTAAATATCTAATAGAAGGGAGGATTTAAACATTGTCTATACGTAGTTTCATCATGACGGTGACAATCATCTTCATGTCAATGTTCCCATTAAATATGGTAGATGCCAGCACAAGCTTTGCCGATGTCCCTTCTACAAACGGGGCATACGGAGAGATTTCTTATTTAGTAAATGCAGGTGTCATCAAGGGGTACACTGAAAAGGGGAAAACCCTGTACAAGCCAAATGCACATGTAACGCGTGGACAGGCGGCGAAAATGGTGGTTGTTGCAACGAAGAACAAACCGTTAACTGTACAAAATTCTTCGTTTTCTGATGTGACAATAGGAACAGAGCTTTCAGGATATGTAGAAAGTGCAGTAAAATTAGGATTTTTCTCAGAGCAATCAAAAGGGAAATTCGCACCAAATACACCTTTAACACGTGAAGAAATGAGTAAAGTTTTAGCGATTGCTTTTAACTTAAATACGAACGAAACAGGTAAGCTGGAAGTACCTTTTAAAGATATAAATCCAACCTACAGCTATTATCCGTATGTAGCGGCAATTTACTTTAATGGAATTACAGTCGATGCAGAAAAGTATAATCCAAAAAATTCAGTAACTCGTGCACAGTTTGCTTCATTTATCGCACGTGCATCTTCAGAAAAGTATCGTCTACCTCTGCCTATTCAAGGAGTTAGCGTACCTGATGCTTCCGCTGCGATTGCATCTGCTAAAGCAAAAGTTGATAACCTGAATGTACGATTATCTGCTTCTTCTGCTAATACCTCGAATGTTTTAACAAAGGTAAACTCAGGAACTTCATTTAAAGTATTTGAAGTACAGCAGGATGGTTGGCTGAAAGTTTCACATGAAGGGCGATATGCCTATGTTTATAAAGATTATGTTGATTTTACTGATGAATCAGGGCAGCTAATAAATAAAGTACAAAAAAATGTTTACGCACTAAACGATATTCAAGTCTATCAAAAGCGTGATGTGAGTTCAGATATTGTTAGTTCCGTAGCAGATAAAGAAAAAATTGCCGTTTATGGCACGGTTGGTAATTGGTATGTCACTTTAATTAATGGTTTACCAGGCTATGTCCGTATTTCGCAAACACAGGATACGTTGCCGGTAGAAGAGGTTGTGACACCACCTGTAGTAGAGCAGGACAAGCCAGCTACTGAAGCTCCTCCAACAGTAGTGGAAGAGGAACAAAATACACCAGAATCTCCTACTGAAATTGAAGGGGATATTGGCGAACAGGAAATACCAGTGACACCTCCACAACTGCTTTTAACGAATACGATTGGTAAAGCGACAGTTGATGCATTACATATTCGTGAATCAGCTTTAGGCACATCTCGTTCACTTGGCCAAATTAAACGAGGAACACTTGTAGAAGTACATTCGTTATCGGGAAATTGGGCGGAAATATCTTATAACGGTATTAATGGCTATATTAATAAAACTTATTTACAGCTGCTTAACCAAAAAGGTACCGCTGTAAAAGACCGTATTATCGTGCTAGACCCGGGGCATGGCGGGAAAGATCCTGGAGCAGTTAAAAAAAATGCACGTGAAAAGGAAATCGTTTTAAAAGTTGCCAACTTAGTTAAGCAAAAGCTAGAAAAAGACGGTGCAACGGTAAAAATGACTCGTATAGGTGATACGTACCCGAGCTTGGAAGAACGTGTTAAATATGCGAAAAATGAAAACGGTGAGATTTTCGTCAGTCTACATGCAAATGCAGCTTCAAAAGAAACGGCAAAAGGGACAGAAACATTTTACAGTGTCACATCTAATGCAAATGAAAAAGAAGATTTCGCATTAGCAACTGCCATCAATAATGAAATTGTTAAAAATGCTAAAATGTACAATCGTGGTGTAAAGCGTGCAGATTATGTTGTCATTAAGGGACAAGTCATGCCGGCTGTATTAGTAGAACTAGGTTTCTTAACAAATGACGATGATTACAATAAATTAGTATCTGATGACTACATCGAAATTTTCGCTCAATCTATATACAACGGAATTGTCGAATATTACACGAAATAGTTTTTAAAATCTGAGTTGCTTTCTTTATTATAAGGGAAGGGGCTCGGATTTTTTTTATTAGGAGATCCTTTTGCTTGAAGTGGCGATTAAATTTGGAAAATGGACATTATAAAATGAAATTGGCGAATATCTACTTGAAAATGTCTAATATAGGATAGAAAGTAGATATTAAGTAAAGGTAAATGGCGATTATCTTTAAATTTTTGTCTATTAAAAGTCGTGAAGTGGCGAATATAATATTTATACAAAAAATCCAGTACCTCGATTAAAACCGAGGCACTGGATTTTTAAGTTAATTTCCTGGAATTAGCTGAACTAAATCGGCACGTACCCAACCATGTTTGGCAGGTGGGTTATTATCAGAAAGAATTTTGTACCATACATAGCCGTCTGAACCTGTTGTTTCTTCAACGATCACGACTGGGTAACCGAATACCCCGGTTTCACCTACATATTTTGCTTTATAAGTGAATTGAACTGGTGCGTTTGTTGTTGGCTCAGTACGGATATTTACTAAATGACCGTTTTCATATGATACAAACCCTAATTTAGCTTGTTTGTAATCCTTTTTACCGAATCGATTGTCCATACGATACATATGACCGGCAATTTTACTGCCCCAGAATGGATCGGATGCGTAGTGAACGTTCATACCTGACGTTTTATTGCCAGGTGCTGCTCCTTTTGCATAACCGCCTGATTGTGGTGCATAGTTTAAGTTCACATAGCGATTTATAAAGGCCAACACACTATCATCACGAGATGCATAAGTTTCGCCTAATGTAGGGTCAGTGTCAAAAACTTTTATACCGAAAATATTATTTTTTGATAAGGCATTTTTACTTACCCCGTAATCACCTTCGTGCATTGATGCCGCTAAAATAAATAATGCATTTACATTATACTGTGCTTCCACCTGCTTCAATAACTGGCCCATACCGATTAAACGAGATTCAATCGGTGCTTTAGCGTATTGAGGAGAAGTTGGAATCGCCTGACGCTCCAATAATAGTGTCATAATCATATTATCTAACTCTTCAGCAGTATAGTTGGAAGGCTGACGAATTGATTGGAATTGGAAGTAAGGATAATGTGTCCCTACTTTTTTCGTTAAGAATACATCAGAATAGAAGTTTACACCATCCTGGCTGTAATATTGCATGCCGCGTTGCATAAATGCTGGTGCTTCACTAATTACATAATCCCAATTATATTTTTGCAAAATATGATTGTACGTACGATGTGTTAAGTAACCGCCATCAACAAAATAGAAGTCTTGTCCCTTAATCAGACTTGTAGGTGTTAATGTTACTTCATCGATTTTCACATAGCCTTTTGTGTCGGCTAATTGAACGATTGCGTATTGATCATTACTGCCGATATACTTAAATTGCGAGCCCTCAACAGCATAGGATAAGGACTTTTTGAAATCTTTATCTGCATAAACTGTTGTCGTATTCGCTTTGGTATCAGCTGCAGAAGCAATACCTGCAGACATTTTAATAATTTTGTCGCCTTTTAATATAAGGTTTGAACCAGAAGTAGTTAATGCTGCTTCTGCTTGGTCATAGTTAAAGTAAACAGTAGAATTTTTGTCAATAACACCTTTTGAAATTTTACCTACATAATAAACATTCGGATTTGGAGCAGGTGGTGTTACAACAGGACCTGCATTACTGTCATCTTCTTTTACAGCAAAACTTTCAATAGTGCTATTCATCCGGAATAAAAACGCAGCGGCATGACCAATTGTCGCATTTCCTTGTGGGTCAAAAAATACACCATTTTTTGTATGTGATCCGCGGATAATGTTGTAATAAACATTTGTAGCTACTGCAGGTTTGAACTGGTCGCTTATTTTGTTATTGTCTTTAAATGTTAAAGGTTGTCCATCAAGCGGAACGTTAGAATAGCGAAGCGCTTTTTGTAAAAAGCCTGCCATATGCTGGCGCGTAATCTTTTCATTTGGACGGAATGTGCCATCAGGATAACCACTTAAAATATTTGCCCCCGCAGCAGCCTGAATATCAAGTGTAAGTCCATTGCCAGCTTTTAAATCTTTAAAAGTATATGTAGAAGAAGCTGGTAACTGAAGTGCACGCGTTATATATGAAGCGAATTCTCCACGAGTAACAGCGCGGTTCGGGTTATAGTTACCTTTACTGTCAGGTTGTATAACACCTAGATTTGACCAATATGTTAATTCATTCACCATTTGGTGGCCTTTAATATCATTTGCATGAGATGTTGACTGTGTTGTAAAAGACAAAGCTACGACAAAAGCGAGTGCTAGTCCAATTATTTTTTTAAACACATATTCACGCTCCTTTCCCTATTTGGTTATTTTAACAATTTATGAGAGTGAATAATAGATAAATAGTAATTCTTTATTCGTTTGTAATATAATTGTAATTAAATTGTTTAATGGTGTGTGATAGAGAAAAATGAAGTAGATTTAACAAATATGAAACTAAAAGCTAAATCTACTTAGTAAATGAAGGGAATCGAGCTTAACAATAAAAGGCGCGTAGAAGTAAATGGGAGACATGGAGACAAAGTGTGGAGGATACGATTCATATGAAAGGTGACTTACATATGAAAGATGAATCTTTAAATATTTAAAGCCTTGGAAATTTTTTTCACTTCTTTAGTTAAATAATTTAGCTGTTCTTGAATGCTTTTTATCTCGACGTTATTGTTCGTATTATTAATTGTCAGTTGCTGCGCTTCTTGTATAGCCAGTGCAGTCGCAAACGTAGAAATCCCTTCAGAAAGCGTAGCTAATAAACCTGCTATAACCTCAAGTGAAGCTGCCTGAAGGACTGGTGAGTTCTCCGGTATTGCTTCATTATTTTTTTTGCGGTTATTGTTTTGCATTGCTATGACCTCCAAACTATTGTTATTTACATCTTATGGATATAATTAGCAAATATGAATATAGCTATAAAAATCGGTAGGTACTCCAGTCAAAGAATAGTTGGTGGGCAAGCTCTAAATGGTGGCGTCCTTCGTAAAAAGACCCAATATATTAGGCGCTTCTATTAAACTTCAATCATTTTTTAAATCGGCATTCCTATAATATTAATATGTGTTTTGTACGAACATTGTATTATAATTGTAACCATATTATACTTAAGTTCGTCTTAATCCACATGAGCAAAACTCATCTAAAATAGTGAACTACATAATAAGAAAGGGTTTGGGACATCTATGAAGGACATTTCTGTCAAAATGAATAAAAATGAGTGGCTCGAAATCTTGGGAGCAATGATAGTACTCTGTGCGGCGACACTGCTGCCACCAGCTATAGCACAAATCAGTACTGCTGTATTTTTTGTGTTGTTTGCATTTTTCAAGCCATTTCAAAGTTTAGTGATCTTAGTACCGTACGTTATTTTCCGTACACTTTTTATTGAACTAAACCCTGGACTTAAACTAATAGGAGATTTAATAACAATCGTAGTATTATTGCGAATGTTCCTGCTGAATACAAAGAAATTTAAAACATGGTTTCACTTTAAGCCATTTGAATATTTCTTTTTTGCCTTTTTAATTTTTGGGGCGGTTATCGGTTATAAAAACGGTGTATCACTTGGAGCGATTGTGTTCCAATTACGTACATTTGGCGTAATGTATCTATTGTATTATATTATTAGCCGCAGTGAGTTGCCGAAAAATTTCCTTGTGAAACTTGCATGGGTTACTGTATTTTCAGGTGCGATTATTTTTGTACAAGGTATTGTTGAAAAATTATCAATGCGCCAATTATTAATGCCGGAAGATTGGACACAAAAGATACTTTCATCTACTAACTTTGTGCGGATTTATGGAATGCTTAACAATCCAAACTCATTGGCTTTAGTAATGTTCTTTGCAATCAGCGCAGTATTTTTCCTGCGTTGGGTATATAAAGATACTGAATTTAAATGGAGTCTTCGTATCGCGCAAGTGGCCTTCTTTGGTATGTTATTACTGACATTATCCCGCGGTACTTGGATCGCAGCATTCGTATTCGTCATTTTCTTTATGATAATTGCACGAAATTGGCAGTTGCTGAAAAAAATTGGTGTCACGTTGATTGTATCCATTGTATTAATCTATTTACCAGTCAACTGGGGAGTAACATTATTACAGAATTTTGGTGTGGAAAGCTCAGTAGCACCAGACGACCTTACAGGTGGTATTAGTAACCGATTCACTGAAACATTTTCAGATGATACACTGGAATTAATGCAGGAAAGCGGCCGAATGTTCTATATTAAAAAGGGCATTGAAGTATTAAAAGATTATCCTATTACGGGTGCTGGCTTTGGTACATTTGGTGGCTCTGCAACGTTATCGTATGATTCACCAATTTATGAGGAGTACGGAATTCGTTCTGATATTTATGGCGGGAAGAACTTCTACTCAGATAACCAATATATCCAAGTTATTGCAGAAACAGGCGCTGTAGGTGTTCTTTTATTTGCAGGCTTCCTGCTTGCAATGGTGTGGATGTACTGGAAGGAACGTAAAACAGTATTCGGCCAATATTTATTTGGACTATGGTTTGCAACAGGCGTTGCCGGATTCTTCTATAATATTTGGGAGTTAAAAGTATATGTACTCTTTTACTTTATCCTATTCGGCATATTTGCAAGTACACGTACGATGTATCCGATGCTTAAACTCAGTGATTATGAAAAACAAAAAGCAGAATGATATGATAGAACTACCTTTTGTAAGGTAGTTCCAGACTGTAGACAAACTCGAAGAAATTCGAGTTTGCCTACAGTCTTTTTTGTTTTAAAATAAAGTTAACTGATGAAAACCGTTGATTTCCATTCCAGGGGACGCGTTTCGCGGGCGGGTGC
>NZ_JAXCLE010000027.1:0-33355 GCF_037027585.1 Solibacillus ferritrahens
GAAAAAGAATAAAAAGAGACGAAGAAAAGAGGCATTTTTCATTCAAAATCGAATGAAAAATGCCTCTTTTGTGTTGAAAAACGAAAACGTTCTAAAAAAACGAAGGTTTTTCAGTGCCCTCGTTTAGCACCAATGTAGTTTTCATATTAATTTTCACGCTTAGATTTTTGACCCCAATATTGATACAGATCTGTACGAATAAAACCGTTAAACAATTTACGCTTTTTCGTTGCTTTTTTACCGTAATGTACTTCAAATTCTTCCATTGATGACAGCATGTAAACTGACCATGTCGGATAATTTTGCATCACTTGACCAAATTGGCGGAGCATTTTTTCGATTTCTTCCACTTCACCAATACGTTCTCCGTATGGCGGGTTTGTTACGATAACTCCATCTGTTAGCTTCGTAGTAAAATCTGTAGCCTGCATTTGTTTGAAAGTCAACAAATCTCCAAAGCCTGCTTCAAGAGCATTTTCCTGAGCAATCGCTACCATTTTATGGTCAATGTCCGTACCAATAATGTTAAGTTCCTGATCATAGTTCGCTAAAGTATCCGCTTCATCACGCGCTTTATCCCATATATCCTGTTTCATCCATGGCCAAGACTCGGAAATGAATTCACGGTTATAGCCTGGCGCAATATTTTGGCCGATCATTGCCGCTTCCAAAGCAATTGTCCCTGAACCACAGAATGGGTCTACGAATGGACGGCTTGGAGACCATTTAGAAATTTTCACCAACGCTGCTGCAAGCGTCTCTTTTAAAGGCGCCTCCCCTTGCGTCGTTCTGTAACCGCGTTTATGCAAACCGACACCCGATGTATCAATCGTTAATGTTGCTACATCCTTTAAAATCGAGATTTCAATTTTGAATGTTGGTCCCGATTCATCTAAAAATCCTAATCGCTTGTAGGCTAATTTCAGACGTTCTACAATCGCCTTTTTTGTAATGGCCTGACAGTCAGGTACACTAAACAAAGTCGACTTAACGGACTTGCCTGAAACCGGGAAACTTGCATCCACTGGTAAATATTTTTCCCACTGAACCGATTTTACCCCTTCAAATAGTTGGTCGAATGTTCTTGCCGGAAATTGGGCAACGACGATTTTTACACGGTCTGCTACACGCAACCATAAATTCGTGCGGGCAATCGCCATCTCGTCACCTTCAAAATACACTTTTCCGTTTTCTACTTGTGTTTCATATCCTAATTCACGTACTTCTTCTGCTACGATTGCTTCTAATCCCATCGCTGCTGTTGCTACTAATTTAAATTTTGTCATGCTTTTAAATCCTTCCTTGATGCTCGACTTCCCAAAATTGAATGAAGTCAATTAATTCTTTCATTGGCAATGGTCTGCTGTAGTAATATCCTTGAATAAAGTCACAGCCCATTGACTTTAATAACTCAACCTGTTGGCTCGTTTCCACCCCTTCTGCAACTACTTTCATTTGCAGGCGGTGTGCCATTTGAATAATTGCATCGACAATAGCTTGTTTGTCATCCAGTGAGCATATATGCTGAATGAAGCTGCGGTCAATTTTTAATACATCTAACGGGAAACGTACTAAATAACTTAATGAAGAATAGCCTGTCCCAAAATCATCAATTGATAGCTTAAATCCTAATTGTTTCAGCTTCACTAATTTACTAACCGTCTCCTGTGCACTATTCATAACTGTACGCTCTGTAACTTCGATTTCGAAGCATTGAGCAGATGTATTATTTCTTTCTAAAATTGTCTGGACCGACTCTAAGAAGCTTTGCTGCTGGAAATGGATGCTAGATACATTAACCGCTATCGGAATTTTTGGATACCCTGCCGCAACTAATTTATGGTTTCCTTCACATGCCAAATCAAAAATAATTTCACTTAAAGAAATGATTAAGCCCGATTCTTCGGCATGTTCAATGAATTCTGCGGGTGAAACGAAGCCGAGTTTTTCACTGTTCCAACGCACTAGAGCTTCTATGCCGACAATATCATTTGTTACTGTATTTATTTTCGGCTGGTAGACCAGTGTAAATTCACGATTTTCAATTGCTTTGCGTAATTCACTATCCAACTTCAAAACTCGATTTGAATCAGTTTTTAATGCTTCAAAGTAAAAGGAGAAACAATTTCGCCCATTTTCCTTAGAGTAAGACATCGCACGGTCAGCACGATTTAATAGTTGCTCTGGTGTCATACCGTCCTCAGGATAAATACTGATTCCCATACTCGTTGAAACATAAATGTCTTGATCGTGGATTTTAATCGGTATTTCGAAAGCCCGGATCACCTGTTCAGCGAATTTTGCCGCTTCTCTCGGATGTTGTATGTTAGCCAATGTAATGACAAACTCATCCCCGCCAAAACGAGCTAAAATATCCTTGTTTTTAAGCAAGCTATTTACACGTCTCGCTACTTCCACTAATAGTTGATCTCCAATAGCATGTCCAAGTGTATCGTTAACTTGCTTGAAGCGATCCAAATCCATGAAAAGAACAGCATGTTGAGTGGGTTGTGCTTTTTTTGCGGTCATTTCCAGCAGAACTTTCATTCGTTCGATAAAGGCAAAACGATTACATACATCTGTCAATGAATCATGCAGTGTTCTTTTTTCGAGCTCATCTTCAACAATTTTCCGTTCCGACAAATCCGTAAAAATACCACAGTAATTTGTAACTTCACCAAGTTCATCTTTTATTTCTATTATTGTCAGCCATTCAGGGTATAATTCACCTGTTTTGCGTCTGTTCCAAATTTCACCTTGCCAAATGCCATCTCTCTCAATCTGATTCCAAATATCGATATAAAAAATTCTATCATGTACGCCGGATTGTAAAATAGAAGGCTTTTCACCTTGAACCTCTTCTAATTTATAGCCCGTTACGAATTCGAAAGCAGCATTAATTGATAAGATCTTTTTATATTTATCCGTTATCATAATACCTTCAGCAATATTTTCAAAAACCTTTTCGATTAATTCCTTTGAAAAATGGGACAATAATAGCTCTTGTACATTTGGTCTTTTTGATTCCTTCAATACAACTCACCCTTATTTCCTAATAGAACAATAATTCATTTACCCTGTATGACATAAATGTATGTATTATGTATTTTTTATAAGTAATGATTACTAACTTTTGGTGCTGAATCTTCATTTTGCCAATAATTTTATCTACTAAGAAAGGCTCTCCAAAAAAAATGGAGAGCCTTATTACATGTTTAAGAAAAGCATCAATAATCAATAAGCCATGTTTTGTTCCTAAGTACTCAAACAGCTTTCGCCTCGTACGATTAGGTAGTAATCATCTATCTACGGTCAAAATGACCGTCCCTCCATCCGTTCAATTCCTTCTGGAGAGTGCCCCTACCATAATTTGGGTTTCTCACTCATGGGGTTTACCTCGTTCCACCTTATAGCTTTCACTATAAGCTCCGTCACTGTGGCACTTTCAGGAAGTTTCGTCCATATCTAAAAGACTTAGGAGTTCCTTCCGCCGTCAAGAGAAGCTCTCTTGCCTTACCTTATTTTTTCAGTAAGCACGAACACTACGGGCATCTCAGCACCGTGTGAGCATGGACTTTCCTCTACGATACGAAATCGCAGCGATTACTCGAATATTGATGTATTTATAAATTATACTTTATACTTTTAAAAAATACAATATCGCTATAAATAGTTTAACTATTCGTATAGTTTACTCCCAAAAACATGCTTTTCTAAATTAGAAAGGCGTTTTAAAATATCGAAATTTGTACTATTGGCTGTAGGTGGTGGTGCAACAACCGACGATTTACGCGTAGAGTTAGTCAACTCCTGCTTCAAACGTTCATTTTCCTCTGTTAATGTAGCGATTTTGGCTGTAAATGTATCATAATCTTCACGAATCAAATCCAAAAATTGATCTACCTCGTCCACATTATAGCCTTTCATGCTTTTTTTGAATTCTTTTTCCAATATATAGTCAGCAGTTAATTTAATATCCATTATTCATCGTCCTTCCGTCACGCAACTTCTTTATCTTATTATAGCATAGGTCAGACGTTTCTTACGAATACATGTGTCAAACAAAACGAAAAATTTTTCAGTCCTTGTTCGAATTATTTTTGTTCATTTTATTGTCTAATCGGCCGAGCCTTTTATGCCAATTTCTCTGCTTGTTTAGAAGCTGTGATTCTTTTATGAACGGAATTTGCTGTAACAATTCGAGCCCTTTTTCAGAAAAAACCATTGCTTGTTCATAATCTTTTAGCTGATGTTCATATAAAATTGCTAATTGCTCATATGCCAGCAGCTTTTTTTCACGGGTTATTGTCGGTAATGCAGATTGGAAAGATTCAATTGCTAACTTTACTTCCCCAACCCGTTTTAGCTCATACGCTAAATAAAAATGGGCATAGCCTGTTTCTTCGGCATTGAAGTGTTTTGTCACTTCCTGCAATATTTCCGCACTTGTCTGTCGCTTTTTCAAGTCGCCAAACCACTTTCCGATATTCGTATACGTAGTAGCGGATTCAGTCGAAATCGCATCAAACAATAAATTAGTCGAATGAATGTACAATGTAATAAGGGAGAGTAAATCCCATTCATTATGCAACAGGACTTTCATTAATGTTTCGGCATTGCCGCTTTTTATTGCGTCAAAATAAATGATCGGTGCTAAATGACCTGGAATATCGCCTTTCCGGTAAAACCCAAGCTTATCCTGCTCTACTTGAGTAAGCTTCATACGAGATAAGTCATCTTTCCAAAGTCGCTTTGAACTATGCAATAAGTCAATTTGACGTTGCGTTTTTAACGGTGGCAAATGCTGTTTGTTTAACGTCCAGCGTACTTGCAGCTGTGGCCAATCAAAACTTTTCCCATTATAGGAAACAATCGTGGCATCTTTCTGCCATAATTTCGATTCAAATAGGAACGCTACTTCGTTTGATGGGTCGGACAAAACGTATTGCGTAAGAGTAAATTGTTCCTCTTCCTCATCAAATTGTAAAAAGCCTAATAAAAAGATATGCGTCCCTGCACCTTTAAGACCGGTCGTTTCCGTATCAAAAAATACAATCGTCTCCTGCTCGTCAATCGCAAACGGGTGGTCATCAGCTTCATATTTCCACCGTTTCAGTGCATTAAAAAGTTCGCCAAGTCTATAATCTCCGTGCTTATAATCTAGGGAGTAGTGTACTTCCCTTTTAAAAAGCATCCCAAATTCATTTTCAACCCACTTTAGTCCTGCCTGCTGCCATTGTTCGCTATAAAATGGTGGATCCGGTTTTATGAAAGTAGGCTTTTCTTGTTTTTGCCCTGTTTTTTTACCAAGCAGCTTTTTCATTTGTAAGAGCTTATTTTCATACGACATGTCTTCACATCATTTCACTTATTAAAATATCCAAAACTTTTAAAACTTGTTTTTTGCTTTCTCCTATACTATCTTGTGCTCCGATACAGGATGGACAACCTTGCTGACATGGACAGTTCGTCACATGTTGGGCAGTTCGTTCAAGTAAGGAAAGCAATATATCATACACACGTTCACTTAAACCGATTCCCCCTGGATAGCTATCATAAATAAACAACGTTGGCTTTTCATTGTGTACTGCCTTTACTTGAGGGACTACTGATACATCGGATCGATCACAATGAATGAATAGCGGAATGAAACTGCCCATCGCATAGGCTGCACCGGTTAAAGCATCCGTTAACTGCTCCTCAGTCCAATCATACGGTAATTCAAAGCTCATCCATGTTGCATTTGTATGCATTTCCATTGGTGGAATCGATATTGGACCTGAACCGATATTATCATGCGTATTAAATCGAATTTTTTTGAAAATGGTTGGAATTGCTAAAATGCTGACATCACCAAAGCTTACAGTAGCATTTTTAAAAGGTGCAGATTTATCTTCACTTAATACTTTTAACTCGACAGCTAAATTAGCATCAGTAAAGTAATCAACATCCACTTCACGTACAAATGCTTTTTTCTCTTCCCAATCCAATTTTTCGACTTGGAACTGAAGGCCCTGATGTAAATAAATCGCCTCTTCATGCAAAAGCGTCATTGCGCTATACGTATCCATTTCTCCGATAACTTTTGTATTTGCCGGTGTTGAAATATCAATAATAACGACATTTTCCTGTGCCGCTGAGCGTAAGGATATTTCATGAGCCGGAAATCGGTCACTCATCCAATGCCATTTAGTGCTTGTACGCACGAGTACACCTTCGTCTTCTAAATAGGCGAGTAATTCCTGTATCTCAAATTCTCCATAACTATCATCCATTGAAAAAGGAAGTTCAAATGCAGCACACTTCAAATGCTCCATCAATATTAGAATGTTTTCGGGATTAATACGTGCTTCTTCAGGGGAACTTCCGAGTAAATAGCTAGGATTTTGTACAACATATTGATCCAATGCTGTAGATTGGGCGACATATACTATAAGAGCCTCATCCTGCCGTCTCCCTGCCCGCCCTGCTTGCTGCCATGCACTGGCAATGTTGCCCGGGTATCCTGTCATAATGCAAGCTTGTAATTGACCTATATCTACGCCCAGCTCAAGTGCATTTGTACTAACAACCATTTGAATCGAACCGGAACGCAAACCTTTTTCTATTTCACGTCGCTCGCTCGGCAAATAGCCCCCACGGTACCCTTGAATGGACTCATCCATTATTTTTTTGGACGTTAGCGATTTTAAATAAGTTACGAGCATTTCGACACGCACTCTTGATTTCGCGAATATAATCGTTTGAATACCTGCTTCAAACAAACGCTTTGAAATGTCACGTACCTCCAATACCGCGCTTCGTCTAACTCCAAAAGTTGGATGTACAATTGGTGGATTATAAAAAATAAAAGTTTTCTTCCCTACAGGTGCTCCCGATTTTTCTATTAGCTCATGCTTACTATTCGTCAAACTTTCCGCAAGCTCTTTCGGGTTTTTAATCGTCGCACTTGTACAAATAAAAATCGGCTTACTTCCATAAAATTCACAAATACGTAGAAGCCTTCTTATGACGTGTGCAACATGTGAACCGAAAACGCCTTTGTACGTATGTAATTCATCAATAACAATGTACTTTAAGTTTTCGAAGAGTGAGACCCATTTCGTATGATGCGGTAAAATACCCGAATGCAGCATATCTGGGTTGGTCATCACAATATGACCGGCTTTTCTTATTTTTTGCCGAATACCAGGTGCGGTATCTCCATCGTATGTGTAGCTTAAAATATCTTCTTCCATTAATTCAATCAGCTCATTTAAATCTGATTTTTGATCCTGGGCAAGCGCTTTTGTCGGGAACAAATAGATTGCTCGGCTCGATGGGTCTTCCAAAATCTTCTGGAGAACCGGTAAATGATAACAATATGATTTTCCAGAGGCGGTCGGTGTAATGGCAGTAAAGTTCTTTTGCTGTTCGGCAAAGTCATACGCCTGGCGTTGATGTATATAAAGCTGATGAATGCCGCGCCCATGCAAAGCCTTGACGATTGACGGATGTAAGCTTGACGGGAATTGTGCATACTGTGCCTGCTTTTCTTCAATTGTATGCATGGCCACTATATTTTGTTTTAATTCCTCATCATACTGCCATTCCTCGACAAGCTGTGAAATCGTTTTTTTCTTACTGAACATCGTCTTCACCTTCCTCAATCTTGGAAACGAGTAGCTTTAATGTATATTGAGCGGATTGGATCGACTGGATAAAACGTTTTTTGCTCGTCCCTTTATAAAAAGACTGTACAACAAATTGCTCCATCGCATCTGCTGCATGGTCAATTTGCTGTACATATAAATTTTTAGGATACGTGCTTTTTATCCAATGAGCTGCAAGTTGCTGCCAGTTTTGAATGCGTGTATGGACGATGTCGACATGGGGTTTGACATCATTAAAAAAGTCAGGCTCCATGTCCAAACGTCGCATTTCCTGGAAACGTTGTAAACACGCTTCACATTCATCTATTAATGTATAAGTCTCTTCTAATAATTGCATAAAAAGCACCTCGAATGATTTCGTCTGTATTATCGTTTAGTGTATCAAATTCTCATCGATAGTACTACTTATATGCGAACACGTATTCTTTACTTGACTCTTAATTTCTGCTAAGCTAACTTTTTGAGAAACCATAATTAAATTTGTTAAGTGCTCGATCTTAATCCTTAATTGTTCTCGTTCCATTTGCAATGATAATAACGTTTCTGCCATTTCAACTTGTTCGATTAAGCGTGATAATTTCGACATATAATGCCCCCTTTTCACAATGATTCTTGCTTTTTTCTTAGAATCCTTGTCATGTGGCAAAAATAGTGTTCATTCGGCAAAAGATGTTATAATTTGCATAGCTTTTTTAAAATTATTAACGAGTACTCTGTTTATGATACACTATTAAAGTATTATTTCTGCTAGGAAAGAAGGTGATTCCATGGTCATTCGTTACCCAAATGGAAAGCTCTATCAAAGTGCGCCTAAGTTGGAAAGTACTCAAGAACCTACTGAACATTCAACGGTTGCAAAAGAAGCAAAGAAAAGGGCCATTTCCTACAGTAACCGTGGAAAAAGCTTAGAAGATGACCTAAATGAAACAAATATGTTTTATTTACAAAGGAAAATGGCAAATATACACAAGAAACCTGTTCCAATTCAAATCGTCAAAGTAGATTATCCGGCAAGAAGTGCTGCAGTAATTAAAGAAGCTTATTTCCGCACCCCTTCTACAACGGATTATAATGGCGTATGGAATGGTTATTATATCGATTTTGAAGCAAAGGAAACAGATAATAAAACATCCTTCCCATTAAAAAACATCCACCCTCACCAAATGACCCATATGGAATCGGTGACAAATCAACGAGGAATTGCATTTTTCATCATACGGTTTAGTTCATTAAATCGGAATTTTGTCATGTCCTATAATGATGTAGCCCTGGCATTTCAAAAGATGCATGAGGGTGGCAGAAAATCAATACCATTAACCGTTTTCGAGCAACAGGCTATCGAAATTAATGAAGGCTATTTACCAAGGCTCGATTATTTAGATGCGGTCAAAAAGTTAATCGCAATCGGGAATGTTTGTGAAAGTGAGGAGAAATAAAGTGACGGAAAAAAGAAAAACACGCGAGGAAATTAAACGCGAACGTCAGAAAAATAACAGATCGGTAAAAACAAAAACTTCAGCTGGCAACTGGGTTAAGCGCATTGTAATGGCAATCGTTCTAATCGGTGCTTTAGGCTTTTTAAGTGGTGCTGCACTATTTGGATATTATGTAAGTAAAGCACCCGAACTAGATGAGGAATTACTGAAAGATCCTATTTCATCTGAATTTTACGATGTAAATGGTGAACTATTCGCTACAATCGGAGCAGAAAAACGTAATTTTGTAAAATACGAAGATATTCCACAGCAAATGATTGATGCGATTATCGCAACAGAAGATTCACGATTCTTTGAACACTTCGGAATCGACTTTTGGCGTTTAGGTGGTGCTGTCATAGCCAACGTCCGGGACGGATTTGGGGCGCAAGGTGCCAGTACGATTACACAGCAAGTTGTAAAAAACTCATTCTTTACAAATGAGAAAAAGCTGGAACGTAAAGCACAGGAAGCTTGGCTTGCGATACAATTAGAGCGTAAATATAGTAAGGAAGAAATTTTTGAAATGTACTTTAATAAAGTACTAATGTCTGGCAGAATTCATGGTTTCGGTACAGCAGCTAAAGAATTTTATGGAAAAGAATTAAGTGAATTAACGTTAGCAGAATCTGCTCAATTAGCAGGTATGCCGCAAAGCCCTAACAATTTCAATCCATACAAAAAGCCGGACCGTGCTAAAAAACGCCGTAATATCGTATTATCACTTATGGTTCAGCACGATAAAATTACCGAAGCAGAAGCTGCAGAAGCAAAAGCGACTCCTGTAACAGGAGGTTTAATTCCTGAGGAAGATCGTGTCGCAAACAGCACAACAAAATATCCTGCCTTTTTGGATGTGGTTATGTCTGAAATAGAAAAAAACGGCGATGGTGAACTGCTTTCAGAAGGTATTAAAGTATATACAACATTGGATCCGAAAGCACAAGCAATTGTAGAAGATTTAATGAACAATGATAGTAACTTCCCTACTGAACAAATCGAGGCGGGCGTTGCAGTTATTGATACACAAACAGGTGAAGTTCGTGCGATCGGTGGAGGTCGTAATTATACAGGATTTAACTATAACTACGCAGATGATTTACAAGATCGTCAGCCTGGTTCGACATTAAAGCCTTTAATCGATTACGGTCCAGCTTTTGAATATTTAAAATGGTCAACAGGTGAAACAACGGTCGATGAAGAAATGACTTATAGTGGTTCAAAACAAGTTATCGGAAACTGGGATGGAAAATATTTAGGGACAATGACTGTACGTCAAGCACTTTATACGTCACGTAATATTCCAGCCGTGAAAACTTTCCGCGAAGTTGGTCCAGAACGGGCACAACAATTTTTATCAAACTTAGGCATTCAATCAAAAGGATTGACTGAATCAGAGGCAATTGGCGGTGGACGTGTAAACATTTCACCTATCCAAATGGCCGCTTCCTATGCAGCATTTGGTAATAACGGTATTTACAATACTCCACATTCTATTAACAAAATTGTATTCCGTGATGGTAAAACATCAAAAACATATAAGCCAGAATCTAAACCTGCCATGAGCGATTATACAGCCTATATGGTAACTGATATTTTACGAGACGTAGTAAGCAACAAAAAAAATGCATCTGCACCGCGTGCAAGCGTTTCTGGCGTTGATATTGCAGGTAAGACAGGTACAACAAACTACTCTTCCGATGAATTTAAAAAATATAATCTGAAAAGCAGTTCCGTACCTGATACATGGTTTGCTGGTTATACAACCAACTATTCAATCGCCATTTGGGGTGGTTATTCAAAACGTAAAGATGCCATTACGACATGGGAAGAGCGATGGTTGCCGCAAACTTTATTTAAATCAATTATGACTGATTTAAATCAGCATAATCCATCATCAACATTTAAACAGCCAAGTTCTGTTGTATCAGCTTCGGTTGTCATTGGGTCAAATCCATTAAAGCTTGCTAATGAATATACACCTGCCAATCAGCGTACTACAGAGTTATTTGTTAAAGGAACAGAGCCTACTGAATATACAGAGGAATTTGTACCTCAAACATTAGAAGCGCCAACTGGTTTACAAGCGACATTTAATGATGTGGCACAGCTTGCTGATGTAACTTGGTCACACCCATCACAAAATGCTGAAGATGGGGATACGAATACACAAGATCCAATCACATATGAAGTATCAATGGCAGTAGATGGCGGTTCTGCAACTGTTCTATCAGTTTCAGGCGAAACCTCTCTGCAAGTACCAAATATTGAACGTGGAAAAGAATATACATTTACAGTTACAGCCATTTCTGGTGATCTACGGAGTGAACCTGCTTCTGTAAAACTATTCCTTCCAGGACCACCAGAGACTGAAGAGCCTGAGGACCCGAATGATGAGGTTGAAAATCCAGGTAGTCCGGAAAACCCTTCACAGCCAGACAATGGCAACGGGAACAACAACGGCAATCAAAATCCAGGCAATGGGAATGGAAATAATGGGAATGGGAATGGGAATGGGAACGGCAATACAGTAGAGCCAGAGTCACCAAACCCTGAAACATCACCACCAAATCAGCCTACCCCGCCTCAACCAGGCGGTGGCGAAACAAGTCCTGAGGATTCAGATGACGATTAAATTTTAAAAAAGACTGACTGGGACGGTTATAATCAGTTCTAGTTCACAAAAAAAGAAATTGCACTTTGCAATTTCTTTTTTTGTGTTTTATTGTATAAATTGAAAACCCCTTGCTATGCGAGGGGTTCCAAAAAGCTTTTAGCTATGGACAGAAAAAAAACTCCAGTCGTACAATAAAGTTGGGTCTGATCAACCAACTACGTACGAAAGGAGCACCAATATTGGATAATAAAAGTTTAGCACATACAACATGGAATTGTAAGTATCACATTGTTTTCGCGCCAAAGTATAGAAGACAGATAATCTACAATCAAATCAAGACCGATGTAGGAAAAATTTTACGACAACTATGTGAGCGAAAAGGTGTGGAAATTATAGAAGCAACGGCGTGTCCTGATCATATACATATGTTAGTAAGTATACCGCCGAAATTAAGTGTTTCATCATTTGTGGGGTATTTAAAAGGGAAAAGTAGTTTGATGAGTTTTAATCGTCATGCGAATTTGAAATATAAATATGGCAACCGAAAATTTTGGTGTAGAGGATACTATGTGGATACAGTTGGAAGAAATCGAAAAGTAATTCAAGAATACATCAAAAATCAATTGCAAGAAGATATCCTCGAAGATCAAATGACGATGAAAGAATTCATTGACCCATTCACAGGAGAAGAAATAAAACGAAGTAAAAGATAAGAAAGGCCGCTTTAGCGGTACGTGAGGAAACGTAGTGCGGTTGGCAGACCTTTCAGAATGTCTTTAGACATGGGCCAGTAACCCAGCGTTTCACGCGCAGAGCAAACCACCAGTTATACTGGTGGTTTTGATTTGAATAATATCGAGTTGTTCGTAGTGAAAGTGGCGACTCCCAGGAGATAAGCACGTGGGAGAGCGCAAGGAAAGCGTCCGCCGAAACGTAGAACAACGCTACGAGGCAGACACAAAATAAAGCCATTCAAATTTCATTTTGTTCTAACCTCTTCTATAATTGTAGTTATTACTTTTTCACTCTCAGTCGGGCACAGCGCTTTTTCGTTTCTTTAAAAAGCTCATCCAGCTGTCGATAACATGCATATTGACCAGGACGCATTTTAACAAACTGCAAGCGCTCCATACCATTAATCGGCATAAGCTCATACACATTTTGCTGAGAGAACGCTGTATCTTCCGTTATCGAACTAGTCATGAGAAATCCTTCAAAAAGTTCTATCCCTTTTTGCATAAATTGTATAGCCGAACCATCACGACGTTCATGGGCATTATGAATATCCTCACGTATCGCTTCCCATTCTTCATACCAATGATCGACCATTTCTTTTGAAATCGCTTCTGTATTAACTAATATCATACTTTCACCAAACCTTTTTTCAAGCGCTTTTGTCCTTCACGACAGTCATCCAGCAGAGGGCACGTTGCACAGCCTGGGTTTTGCGATTTACAATGATAGCGTCCGAAAAATATAATTTGATGATGAGCACGGCTCCATCGTTCCATCGGTGTTTTTTTCATAATCGTTTCTTCAACTTCCAACACGCTGTCTTTCCATCGACAAAGACCTAATCGTTTAGATACACGCTCTACATGTGTATCAACTGCCAATGCGGGAATATCAAAGGCAACAGATAACACAACGTTTGCAGTTTTACGTCCAACACCAGGCAATGTGACAAGCTCTTCCCGTGATGCTGGGACTTCACCTCCATATTCATTTAGAAGACGTGCACACAACAATTGAATATTCTTTGCTTTATTACGATAGAGTCCGATTGAACGAATATCATTTTGAAGTTCCTCTAGCGGTACATTTAAATAATCTTGAGGTGTTTTATATTTTTGAAATAATTGTTTTGTCACTTTATTGACGAGGACATCGGTGCATTGTGCCGATAATAATGTAGCGATTGTTAGCTCAAATGGATTGTCATGCACTAATTCACAATGCGCATCAGGATACATTCGGTCCATCTCGTCTAAGAAGTAATTCCATTTCACTTTTGTTAACATAGTAAATTAAGCGTCCTCCTATTCTCGCTCCTCTAACCAATTATAAAATGAGACTTTTTTAGTTTGCTGAGTTGGTTCCTGTTGTTTTATTGGATGAGTGGATGATGGCGACATCGTATTTTTACGGTATTGCTCACTATGCTTCTCGATTTGAGCAAGTGTCTTTATATTTCGTTTTTTCCATTCGATTAAAATACGATCAATATAACGCAAATTGACCTTATCTGCGAGTACCGCTTCCTTTAATGCTGCTTTAATAATTTCTGGACTATGTTGATCCAAATCCATCCACATACCGATTGTTTCAATTTCCATAGGTGAAAGTAAACGACCCAATTCCTGCTCAAATAACTGGAAAATTTTTGCCTCGTCCAATTTAGTAGCGGATGTATGCTGTTGCTGTTCTTTGGATTGCAATAAATCCAAAAGCCGCTCCCATAATGGATAGATTGAATATTTTTCAGTAATTCGTCCAGAATCATCATTACTTTGAGAAATTTCGACACAGCCTTTTTGCATTAAGCGTTGTAAAATTTGAGAAATAGCCGTTAATTGAAAATTTGTCCTTTGCATTAAGTCATTTGGTGTTGGAAAATCGATTCCCTCTTGTTCAAAGCTTAGTAAATGTAAAACAATCAATGCTTCATCATCTTGGATGTTCAATTCGCTATAATGTTTAAAAAATAATTGTGGAATAGTAACTTGTAATTGCTCCGTCCAAACGCGGATTCGATTGAAATTTGTTGACATTGCTGAATCCCCCTTTGTTCGCTCGTAACGACAAAACGCCCGGTTATATTCCGGACGCTTTCTCAAATATAAGATATAAAAATTTTATGGGTATAAACGGTTTAATAAACGTGGGAATGGAATTGCTTCACGGATATGCTCAGTTCCGGAAATCCATGCTACTGTACGCTCTAAACCTAAGCCGAAGCCTGAGTGAGGTACTGCACCTTGTTTACATAAATCTAAATACCATGCATACGCATCCAATGATAAGTTATGTTCTTCCAAACGGGATTTCATTAGCTCATAATCATAGATACGTTCAGAACCGCCGATAATCTCACCATAGCCTTCAGGAGCGATCAAGTCTGCACATAAAACGACATCATCGCGCTCTGGGTGTGGCTGCATATAGAACGGTTTAATACCGATCGGGTAGCATGTAATGAATACCGGCTTGTCAAAATGGTTGGCAATTGCTGTTTCGTGTGGTGCACCGAAATCATCACCCCACTGAATATCATCAAAACCTTGCTCATGTAAAAACTCGATTGCTTCATCATATGAAATACGTGGGAATGGAGCTTTCACATTTTCCAATTTTGATGTATCGCGGCCAAGACGCTCTAAATCAAGCTTACAGTTTTTCAGAACAGATTGTACGATATGTGACACGTATTGCTCTTGTACTTCCAAACTTTCATCATGCTCGACAAATGCCATTTCAGGCTCAATCATCCAGAACTCGATTAAGTGACGGCGTGTTTTTGACTTTTCTGCACGGAATGTCGGACCGAACGAGAATACTTTTCCTAATGCCATTGCAGCAGCTTCCATATAAAGCTGACCTGATTGAGATAGGAACGCATCTTCATCGAAATATTTTGTATGGAATAGCTCTGACGTACCTTCTGGTGAAGAGCCAGTTAAAATTGGTGGGTCCATTTTCGTAAAGCCGTTTTCATTGAAGAATTCATATGTTGCACGAATAATTTCATTACGTACTTTCATAATGGCATGCTGCTTGCGAGAACGTAACCATAAGTGACGGTTGTCCATTAAAAATTCCGTGCCGTGCTCTTTTGGTGTAATCGGATAGTCGTTTGCCGCACTAATCACTTCAATACCTGTAACATTCAATTCAGCACCGAATGAAGAACGATCATCTGCTTTTACTTCACCAATAACATATAGTGATGTTTCTTGCGTCATACCCTTCGCTACTGCGAACAGTTCTTCTCCAACTTCCTCTTTTACGACAACCCCTTGCGCAAAGCCCGAGCCGTCACGTAATTGTAAGAAAGCTAATTTACCGCTTGAACGTTTGTTTGCTAACCAAGCGCCGATTTTTACTGTTTCGCCAATATTATTTGGCATATCTTTAATCATAATTTTCTTCATAAAGTCCTCCAAAAGTTAAGCTACAGCTGTTCTTAATCTTGCCACTTTGCTTTTACAAAGGCTTCGATTCGACGAACTGCTTCTTCTAATAATTCTAAAGATGTTGCGTAAGATAGACGAATTGTTGCAGGCGATCCAAAGCCTGAACCTGGAATGACTGCAACATTTGCTTCAGTCAATAAAGCCGAAGCAAAGTCATCGACGGAAAGATAGCCTGTTTTTGCTGCTGTTTCCGAAACATCAGGTAATAAGTAAAATGCCCCTTGTGGCTTTAATACTTTTACTCCAGGAATTGCCGCAATTTTTGGGAATATCACTTCTAAACGTGATTCAAAAGCTTGTCTCATCTTCTCTACTGTTTCTTGGGATCCGTTGTATGCTTCAATTGTTGCATATTGGGCTGTTGTTGTTGAGTTTGAAGTAGAATGGGAAGCTAAGTCGGTCATCGCCTTAATAATAGCCGCATCACCTGCTGCATAACCAATTCGCCAGCCTGTCATAGAATGGGATTTTGCCACACCATTCACAACAATCGTACGCGCCTTAATGGCATCCGAAATTTGCGCAATTGAATAATGCTCTATTCCATTGTAAACAAGCTTTTCATAAATTTCATCTGAAACGATTAAAATATCTTTTTCTTCTGCTACTTTCGCAAGCTCTGCCAACTCTTCCTTCGTATAGATCATGCCAGAAGGATTTGATGGAGAGTTAATAATGACCGCTTTTGTTTTTTCTGTTATAGCATCACGCAATTGCTGCGGTGTAATTTTATAGCTTTGCTCCTGAGTTCCTTCTACATAAACAGGAACACCACCAGCCAGCTTCACTTGTTCCGGATAGGAAACCCAATAAGGGATTGGTATAATTACTTCATCCCCTTCGTTCAATATAACTTGGAACAATGTATACAGAACGTGTTTAGCTCCAACACCAACAATAATTTCATTAGCTTTATATGTAAGGCTGTTGTCGCGTGCCAGTTTATCAATGATTGCCTTTTTTAATGCCGGTAAACCACCAGCTGGCGTATACTTTGTATATCCTGCATCCATCGATTCTTTAGCAGCAATTAAAATATTTTGCGGTGTATTAAAGTCAGGCTCCCCTGCTCCTAAACCGATGACATCAATCCCTTGCTCTTTTAGCTCCTTCGCTTTAGCTGTTATGGCCAAAGTTGTTGATGGTGTTAAAGTTTTTACACGATTTGCTAACAATTGTTTCATGTTGCTCTCTCCTCTACAAATTCAATATGCGCTTCCACCATTGTCCGTCTTCAAAAAGAAGATAAACATAATTCAAGGTACCGGATTCACTTTTGTATGTTATTTCCCAAACTGGACCCGGTTCCTCAAATCCTAACTTCATATGAAGAATTTCTTTTGCATCTGTATCATCTTTAAAGACAGACATTGCCTGTTCCTCTGTTAGACCATCTGCTAAAAATACTTCTTGCATTGAATTCTCTTCTAAACTCATCGGGACAAATACTGCTTTTCCCTTCCCATACTCATCCACTCCAAATACAGTGACATAGGGCTTATTCCCATTGTATACATAGGAATTCTCAACAACAGCAAGTGCTTTCGTATCTAGCACAAGACTTTCCGCTTTTTCTTTAATTTCATTGAACGGGGCATTGGCTTTCCAAAATACGAACACTGTAATGACAAGTGACAACGATAAAACAAAGACAACCGAAAAGAGAATCCAGTTTTTCATAACTGCACCATGCGATTCGATTTCTTTGTTCGTACATTAAATTTACTTGTACGTCGTTTAAAATTTTGTTTCATGATTGTCGACCTGCTTTCCTTCCTCATCGTTTTTCATTATACCAATTTCCTAAGCTTTGTACCATACTGTGAAGTGGCAGTTTTTGTATAGAAACAGGCGGTAATGACTCGATAAATTGCTGTCCATAGGATTTTGTTTCTATACGGCGATCTAAAACAATAAATACTCCTTTATCATGACTTGATCGTATCAATCGGCCAAATCCTTGCTTGAATCGAATAATCGCTTCAGGTAATGCAAGTTCAGTAAAGGAATTACGTCCTTGCTGTGTAATATAATTTGCACGTGCCTTAAACGAAGGGTCTTCCGGTGAAGAAAACGGCAGCCTTACGACAATTACCGCAGCCAGTCCATCGCCTGGAACATCCACACCTTCCCAAAAGCTATTTGTCCCAAATAATACGGAATGATTAAACTTTTGGAACGATTTTAATAAGCGCATTCTGCTGCCTGATGTGACACCTTGAGCAAAAATCATATAATCATTCAATAATTCACTTTCATGAATAAGATCTACCGTTTTCCGCAACATGTCCTGCGAAGTAAATAATACGAAGCATCTCCCATCTGTCATCCGCACTGCATTTGTCACTGCATGCGCTACTTCTTCGATATAGTCAGATTGAGAAACAGTTTGAATATCAGGCATGTCATTTACAATATACACTTCCGCTCCATCATAGTAGCTCGTATCTGCATGCAATTTTTCAATGGAAATAGAAGAATCAATTCCGAGCTGACTCGTAATAAACCGTTCATTGCTTGGTACAGTCAATGTCCCGGATGTCCAAATAACTGCACTTTTGCTGCGAATGGGATCAAATAGCTTCCCTATCGTTGCTGTAACGTCAATTGGCTTCTTATAAAGTTGAATGCTTCCTGGAACACTTCGTCTATCCAACTCAAGCCAGCAAGAATAATTTGAATCATTTTGAAGAAACACTTCATCCCACTCTGACATTTTTATCATAAGTTCCCCAATAATATACTGCCATTGTTCAATTAAATACTCATGCTCAGGTGCCATCTGTTCTACTCCCGAACTAAATTGCTGTATAAGTGCCCTTGCATCATCAATCCACCGTTGTACGGTTAAAGATACTTTCAAAAAGACTTCGTGCGGCAACTCCAAATCACTGATAAATAGTTCAATTTTTTGTAGCGGCTTATATTGTGTACTGACAACTGCCTTTACCTCTCGAATTAACTCAGCCATCGCTGTATCAAATGTTTGAACCATATAGATGTATCGCTTTTCCAGTTGGTCGAGCGTTTGAATATTGAGCAACTGTTTTTTTAATGCGACACGACGAATTTTATAAAATAGCTGTTCATCTTCATTTATTCCAATCTGTCCAAATAAATATTTCCAATTCATGTACGTAAATATTTTTTCATCTTGATTTATGGCCGCTTGGATAAATTGGTGGGCTTCATCAATAATCCATCCACCTAAAGAATCGAATATCTGCTCATTGCGGACTAAATCACTTAATAACATGGCATGGTTCGTTATAATAATATCGGCTTGACGACTATTTTGAATCGCACGTGAATAAAAGTCGTAAAGCGGCATAGTCGTTTTCGGTAATGTAGTTTTTCGTATTTTATCAATTAGAAGCTGTCCGCCACCTGAAACATTTAACTCATTTAAATCACCAGTTTCTGTTTTAGCAAGCCAAATAAGTGTTTGTAAAAGCGTAAATGTTTGATCGTACGAATCATCGAGTGTTTTCAATTGCTTCTCGAACTTCTCTATGTCGATATAATTGCCCATCCCTTTTAATAGTGCAATTTTGATTGGCTGGCCAAGTGCTTGTTCCAAGACGGGAATTTCATTTTGCAGAAGCTGATCAAGCAAATGTGATGTATAGGTGCTGATTCCTATTTTCTGTTTTGTTTTCTTGGCATAATAAATGGCAGGCACTAAATAACCTAACGTTTTCCCAATCCCTGTGGAAGCTTCAATGACATGTTCGGCTTTATTATTAAGCGCTCCCCAAATACTATCCATCATACGAAATTGCTGCGGACGTACTTCAAAATTAGAAATTCCTTTTAATAATAGAGCTAATTTATCATCGGTTGATTGTGGGTAATCCAGTTCGTCATTATATCCTTTTGGGGTCGGTGCCATTTTACGAATCGCAATTTTATTAAAATATACATGCGTATCATCTGTTAACGCTTTATTGCGTTTTATCACAAGCGCATCGAAGAATAGCTGAGCCAAGTTTGTTTTCAGCCGAAATGAGCGCTTATGCAGCTGTTCCAATGTAACTAACGGCAATGATAAAAGTTCATGCCAGCAATACTTTAGTAGATAGGCTGTAGCAAGTGCATCATCATCAGCGCGGTGAGCACTTTCTAAAGGTATATTCAAATCACTTGCTAAATCAGCCAATTTATAGCTTAAGGACATTGGAAAAAGAATTTTGGACAGTTCAACCGTATCGATTTTTTTTCCGTACCATTTCGGTAAGCCGGCCCGTTGAAATTCCGCCTGCAAAAATGATAAGTCAAAATCCGTATTATGTGCTACAAATACTGCATCCTCCAATAGTTCATAAATATAATCAGCATGCGCTTCAAATGGTAACGCATCTTTTACATGCTCATCTGTAATATTCGTCAAATCTTGGATAAACAACGGTATAGGTTTCCCTGGATGTATAAAAGTTGAATATTTTTTTGTAATGTTCCAGTCTTGCATAATCACGATGGCAATTTGAATCATGCGATCGCCGTTTGCAGGTGAATGACCGGTCGTTTCAATGTCAACGATTGCATATTTTTGACTTTCATTCATTTTCTTCAGCTCACAGTTCAAGTAATATAACGGCATTTTATCATATTAAAGGTGATGAGGTCATGTAAATGGATAGAAATGCTGATGGACCCATTTGAAGTGGCAGTGTTGCGCTGCAGCTCAGAGCCTTTATAGAAACGTTTCCAAAAATTCTAATATAATTTGAAATCTTCTAATAAAAATTTATTTATTCTAAAAAAATCGCGATTTTCTAAAATATCCGCTAACTGTTCTAATATGCATACGCATTTTTCAAATATGTATAACAGTTTTTCAAATACCTGCGTCACTTATTCTAATATATCCTCAATTGTTCTAATAAATTGATGCATC
Source organism: Solibacillus ferritrahens (assembly GCF_037027585.1). Classification (NCBI taxonomy): domain Bacteria; kingdom Bacillati; phylum Bacillota; class Bacilli; order Caryophanales; family Caryophanaceae; genus Solibacillus; species Solibacillus ferritrahens. Next base: position 20,835 of record NZ_JAXCLE010000027.1, read on the forward strand.
TGATGCTAAATTGCGTCTTTAACATAAAAAAAACCTAGTACCGTCTCAAGGACAATACTAGGTTAATACGCTATGTAAAGGTGTGCAGGGGCTCATCTCCCTGCACAATTCAAAAGTCTCCCAGCAAATCCGTGCTGTTGGTGGAGTCTTTTGTTGTGAAGACTAAATCTTCACAGAGGTTTTGGCACCTAAATAACAGATTACAATAAAATAGTAGATCATTCAACCTTTTTATTTTATGTAAGTTGAACGATTACCGAAAATTCCTTTAAGCATAGGTGGTGTTACTAGTGTAGTAATAATAATAACGATTACCATTGGTGTGTAATCTTCCGCCGGTAAAAGACCGCTTGATAAACCCATCCCTGCAAGAATTAATGCCACTTCTCCACGGGAAATCATGCCTGCCCCGATTCCTACAGAAGATTTCCAATTGAATCCTGCCAATTTCGCACCAAGACCCGAACCGATAAGTTTCGATAAAATTGCTACGATTGAGAAGATAACTAAAAACCAAATATTTTCCGTAATGCCAGCGAATGTAACAGATAGTCCAATACTTACGAAGAAAAATGGTACAAAGATTCCACTCGCTATCGGCTCTACTTTATGTTCAACCGCCTCTTTGAATGGAGTTCGGCCAATAGCAATACCGATAAAGAATGCGCCAATAATTGTAGCTATACCAAAGTAATGCTCACCGACATAAGCTAAAGCAAAACAAGCTATTAGCGCACCGGATAATGTTGCCTCTGTAACACGCAATTTACTAAACGCCTTTATGAATGGTGGAATTACCCATTTCATTACGACAAATAATAAAACGAAGAAGAATACCTTCCCACCGATTAATGCCGGAATGGAAACATCGTCACCTACAAGGAAGCTCATTGCAACCGCAATTAAGACTACAACGATAATGTCATCCAACACGGCAGCACCTAATAGTGCCGAACCTTCTTTACTTTTTAGCCATCCTATTTCATTTAATGTTTGAACTGAAATACTTACAGATGTCGCTGCTAATGTTAAACCGATGAAAATAGCCTGCCCTTGAGTCAATCCAAAAGAAAGAGCTAAAGGATAGCTCATTGCAATCGGTAAAATAACACCGCCGATTGCTACGAAAATAGCACCTTTCATATTCGCATTCAAGTCTTCTAAATCTGTTTCCAGCCCTGCTAAGAACATTAATAGAATAACACCAATTTGACTGAAGGTTTGCATAACTTCACTATCCGTTATCCACCCAAGCATGGCAGGACCAATAATAATACCAATTAATATTTTTCCCAGTACGGAAGGTTGCCCTAGACGTACAGTGAAATGTCCCGCTATTTTTGTTGCCAATAATACGATCACAATTTGAAAAATAAACACCACATTATCCCCCTTCTTCACAAAAAAAGGCATGGGGGTGCCAGATTTGACTGACTCCACCATGCCTACCTTATTTATTAGACACTACTTATTTTATAGAAAAAGAATATAAAATGCAATGCAAAAATTATATTTATCTGAAAATTATTTCAATTCACTAGAAAAAGCCCGGTAATACTTCACGTTGGAAATATTGATTTTTACGTAGCCATACATTTAATATTTGCCGATGAGTAAGCAGCTTTCTGCGCGATACATGTCTTCTTTGCGCCTCTTGCAGGCTTTCCAGCAGTATACGCGTTTCTGTTGGGCATTTATCAGGTTCAGTAATTACCTGTAATGTTGGACTAATTAAATTATGTTGCTGAAGAAGTGCAAGTACTTTGGCAAAAATTTGCCCCATTGCAATATAGTCCTCTTCTATTTTTAAATCAATACATTGATATAATATGTCTTCAACTTCTTTTTCTACAAGCTCCATTGGCTGTATTTCCATATGTCACCTCTACTAGGTTTGTATATATTTAGTATATAAAAACTAGTGGAAATAAAAAAGAAATTGGATTGTGGACAGAATAACCGATACTATTTTGCGTGAATCGCTTTGCCAAAAACAGATCTCGCTGCGTCTCCTACATGCTCACTTACTGTAGGATGAGGGAAAATGAGTCGAGCTAAGTCTTTAACAGATCCGCCAAGTACTTTTGCTGCAAGCATGGAATTGATCATTTCTGTTGCACCATCGCCTACGACACATGCACCATAAATATCGCCTTCAGGACTTGCGACAAATTTCATAAAGCCTTGTGTATTCCCTTCCAATAGGGCTTTAGGGTTTGTCGGTAAGTACATTTTTGTCACAATAGAATCTGCCGGTGCTTCATGCTCAAGCATACCAAATGTTGCAATCTCGGGATGTGTATACACGCAACGCGGTATTTCCTGCTGATTAATCACTTTCGGATGTTTTCCTAAGATGAAGTCCACTGCATGGACGCCTTCAGCACTGGCGGAGTGTGCAAGCTGGAAGCCACCAACTAAATCACCAATGGCGAAAACCCCTGGAATGCTTGTTTCATAATGATTGTTCACCTTAATTAAACGACCATCCATCTGCATTTCCAACGCCTCAGCGATTTCAGTATTTGGACGGCGCCCTGTTGCAAATAATAAATTTTCAAATGGGAAATTTCCGATGGACGTTTGCACATAATCTGCATGAATTTCTTCAAATGTAAAATTTGTAATAAGCTCAATGCCCAGCTCATTCATCTTCTGTTTAATGATTGGACGGGCATCCGGTTCTTCCGTTTGTAGAATATCTTTACTATGATTGAGTACTGTCACTTTAGTACCCATAGGCGCTAAAGCAAACGCCATTTCAATCGCAATAACACCACCACCGATAATCGTCAGCTGTTTTGGAAGCTCCTGTATTGAAAAGAAAGTGTCGGTTGTATAGAAGTTTGCACTTTCAATCCCTTTAAATGGCGGAACAAATGGGCGACTGCCCGTTGCTAAAATCACATTATTCGCTGTAAATGCATTGTCGCCTACTATCACTTTCCGCTCTGCAGTTACGATTGCTTTTCCTCTAAACATCGTAATTTGCGCGCTATCAATAAAAGATTCAATATTTGATAATAATTCGGCAACAACCTTATCTTTTCGTTGCATTAACTTTGGGAAATCGATATTAATAGTAGGAACAGTTACTCCCCAATCTGTCCCACGTCGAATTTCCTGCACCAATTTACTATGCTCAAGCATAATTTTCGAAGGAATACAGCCTACGTTATAACAAGCCCCCCCGACTTTGTCCTTTTCAACAAGAGCTACTCTCAATCCGCTTTTTGCTGCATGAATTGCGGCAACATATCCGCCTGGTCCAGCACCTATTACGGCTAAATCAAAGTTTTCCATTTTATCACCTCAATTTTCACATTATCATGACAATTTTTGGAATGCAACCTAGCCCCTTATATTTGATAGAAAATCTATTCAGTAAACTTTTTCAATTCTGTTCTACTTATCAAAGCCTTATTACTTTATATTCAATATCAGGTGCTTCTAGTCAATGCAAACTACAAAATAGTCAATCATATATTTAGTGTAAACTTTACTTTTACCGTTTTTTTAGTTCTAAAAACAAAAAAATCAGCAATTATGTTAGTAATTACTGATGGCGGATCGATTATTTCAATATTTTAATTTCAACTTTTTTACGTCCCCAATTAAGGGCAGTTTTTTTCGATTTGACAAACACATCAATTTTACTGCCTTTAATCGAGCCGCCAGTATCCCCAGCAACAGCAATACCGTAGCCTTCTACCCAAACTTTAGTTCCAAGTGGGATTATTTTAGGGTCAACAGCAATTAATTTAACGTCTGGATTTTTCTTTAGATTGATGCCAGATGCAGTTTTTCCTGAACAGCCCTTACAGGAAGCTGTGAAAGCACTTGCTTCAACAGTCATTGTTTTGACTACCTCAAAGTCATCCAGCTTTTCCTTTTTTTCTTCAACTTTTTTTTGTTTATTTTCAATATGATCAGGTAGCTTTAGGACGTATCCTGCCACCGCTTGCTCTTCATCTTCAAGCTCGTTTAATTCTAATAATGTATATACAGACGTATTATAACGCTCTGCAATTTCATCTAATTCTTCCCCTTTTTTAATAGTATGTGTAGCTGCACTTATGGCATTGGAAAAGAATAAAGACGTAAAAATAATGAAGGTAAAGCTACATAATAGTTTGTTTCGAAACATATTAGTCATTTCCCCCTGTATCATTTGTAATGAAACTAAATTCAGTGTACACATTTAATATTTCAAAAAGATTACAGGGAGGTAATATAAAAATTACAAAATTATTACTCATATAACTTTTTGTAACAAAAGTAGGTGTTTATATAAAAAAAACTGTGTTAAAAGTCAATTTGACTTTTAACACAGCCGCTTCCTCCACTATTACATAATAGTCGCTTCTGGTTCATAGTGGATCATTTCTTTTATTTGATTGTTTTCCCCCATGATAGCTACTGTTGGATAGTGATCAGCCACTTCTTTATTGTCTACATATACATAGGAAATAATAATAACGATATCTCCTCTTTGAACAAGACGTGCAGCTGCTCCGTTCACGCAAATAACCCCTGACCCGCGCTCACCTGCTATTATATATGTTTCAAATCGTGCACCATTATTGTTGTTTACGATATGCACCTTTTCATTTGGCAACATCCCTACCGCATCCAAAATATCCTGATCTATTGTTATCGAACCTACATAATTTAAATCGGCCTGTGTTACTTGAGCTCGATGGATTTTGCTGTTCATCATCATTCTAAACATGGATAAGTTCCCCTTTTAATGAAAGAATTAAATTATCAATTAGACGTGTTTTTCCTATATATACTGCCGCAGCTAAAAGTATTTGATCTGACTTTTCATCTACTTCTTTCAAATCCGGATAAGTTAATATGCTCAGGTAATCGATTTTACCGGCAGTGTTATGTTCAATAATTTTTGTTGCTTGTGACAGGGCCTTATCGACATCCCCTGAATCCATTAACTCAAGTTTAGCTATTTGCAGTGCTTGTTGAATAACCGGTGCCTGCATTCTCTCTATAGAGGACAAATAAACATTCCGGCTTGATTTGGCTAAGCCGTCTTCTTCCCGAACGACTGGAACAACGCGTAATTCTACCGGGAAATTATAGTCCCTGACCATTGTTTGAATAATGGCAACTTGCTGTGCATCCTTTTGCCCTAAGTAAGCACGGTCTGGCTGTACTAAATTAAAGAGCTTTGCAACAACTTGCAATACCCCATCAAAATGACTTGGCCGACTTGCACCACACAAAGTTTGTGCCTGACGTCCGGCGCGGATATATATGCCACCATCATGTGGATACATTTCTTCGACGGATGGTGCAAAAATATAATCTACCCCTACTGATGCCGCAAGCTTCTTGTCACGCTCTAAATCACGCGGATACGATTCAAAATCTTCATTTGGACCAAATTGCGTCGGATTTACAAAAATACTCATAACAACAACATCATTTTCTTCCCGAGCATTTTTTGCCAACGTTAAGTGACCTTCATGTAAATAGCCCATTGTTGGAACGAGACCGATTGATTGCCCGCTGCTTTTTGCTTTAACTACTACTTTTCGTAGTTCAGCAATTGTCGATAGGATCATCATTATTTTACGCCTCCATAAAGCTCTATTAATTCGCCTTCTTTCATCGTGAAACTATGCTGTAATGTAGGGAATATTCCTGCTTTAACCGCTTGAGTATAGCCAATGATTCCACGTTCAATTTCATCGCCTACTTGTGCAAAGCCTTCAACAAATTTTGGAATATGATGATTTCCATACTGCAATAAATCATGAAACACTAATACTTGACCATCCGCCTTAGCGCCAGCACCAATTCCAATCGTCGGTATCATCAACTTTTCTGATACAATCTCAGTTAGCTGGTGCGGGATACATTCAAGCACAACCGCACAAGCTCCGGCTTGTTCAACAAGCAATGCATCTTCAATTAATTTTTCCGCTTGCTGTGACGATTTACCTTGAACTTTATAACCCCCAAGAACACCTGCAGATTGTGGTAATAATCCTAAATGCGCAACAACTGGAATACCTGCATCAGTTAGTTTCTTAATGACAGGAATAACATTATCCGCGCCTTCCACCTTAAGTGCATTGGCATTTGTTAGTTGCATCATTTGGACAGCAGTTTTAAGTGTTTCGTTAACATCGCCATGGTAAGAGCCAAAAGGCATATCAACGACGATAAACGTATCGGGCGCTCCTCGACGTACTGCTTTACTATGATGAATCATATCATCTACAGTTACCCGCATTGTAGATTCATAACCTAAGACAACCATCCCTAATGAATCCCCAACTAAAATCATGTCGACTTCCGCTGCCTCGGAAAACTTAGCACCGGGATAATCATATGCCGTAATCATGACAATCTTTTCGCCCTGCTCCTTCATTTTTAAAAACTGAGCCGTTGTTTTCATGTTTCTCCTCCTCAAATGGAAAGAAAACAAAAAATACCCTTCTATCCATAATTAGACAGAAAGGTAGTGTCGTAAGTAAATGAAATACATTTCATACTTTTTTGTAATAAAAAAATGAAATGAATCTAATTACAGCGTGTGTTTTCTTCCGTCTCTGTCTTGTGTAGATCAAAGCAGATAATTTTATAGTAGACTAGCAAAATAGGTACAGTTCTTAGTTGATACTGTCCTAGAGCTACTATAACAATTTTGGAAGAAAACGTACAGCATATTTATTTACAATATTTCGATATCGGCAGAGTATATACCTTTTACTTCGCCGTTAGCCTGACGAATTTGAAGAACACCGTTTTCAGTTATACTGATTGCCTCTCCTTCAACAACTTCCCGTAAAGTCGTTGCTTTTACTCTTTTCCCTATCGTACCGGAAGAATCTTCCCAAAGTGTTTTAATGAAACCAAAGCCATTTTTCACATACATATCACTATAGTGCTCTAAAAAATCAAGCACATTTGCGACTAGATGTACACGCTCAATTGGCTCACCTTCTTCGATTGCAATCGAGGTTGCAATTGACTGCAGACGCTCAGGAAAATCATCCATTTGCTGATTTACATTGATTCCGATACCAATTAACAAAGCTTGAATAAGATCTGCTTCTGCAACCATCTCTGTTAAAATCCCCGTTGTTTTTTTACCATTGACTAAAATATCATTGGGCCATTTAATTTCAGGAGTAAAATTTTTAAACATAGCTTTCATGGCATTTACAACTGCTACCGCTGTAACAAGTGTAAATTGCGGGGCTTGATGGGGGGCAATTTCAGGGCGGATAATAATTGTCATCCAGATGCCTTTCCCTTCCGATGATTCCCACTCACGCATCATGCGTCCACGTCCTGCCGTTTGATGCTCTGCAATTATAACGGTACCATCTGGTGCACCTTCTCTTACAAGCTCATGGGCAACAAGCTGTGTTGATTCAACACTTTCAAAATAATGCACCTGTCGACCATATCGCTTTGTTTTTAAAAATTGTTGTAATTGACCCATATCGACTTTATCAGGCACTGTCACAAGCTTATAACCTCTTTTTTTTACTGTATCAAACTCATAGCCTTCTTGTTTCAATGTTTGCAGGTGTTTCCAAATAGCAGTTCGTGATACTTGTAGCTCATCTGCTAAAGCTTGCCCTGAAATCGGTTCTCCGTTCGCATTTAAAAAACGTTTTAATATTTCATCCTTCATCGTGAAATGCATGAAACCATTCCTTTAATTGTTGTTTATCATTATTAGCTTCTCCATTTAAGACAGCCAAAATCGCGGTATCCAAAGTCTGTTTAATCCACGCACCACGCTTTTTTGACGACCATTCCATTAGATCCCTGCCCGAAATGGCAAGTTCATTTATGTGCTGTATCGGTAATGTGCTTTTCCGATCAGCTAAATCATCAAAAGAAAAAGGCAGAACTTTATTTTGCCATTCTGCAAATTGACAAGCAGTTTTTAACATAGATAAATCATAGCGCAATAAATCAATCGGTGGCATGCCATTCAGTAGGCTTTCATATGCACCTAAAATACTCTTTGTAAACAGTTTATCCTTGTTTGAACAGCGATACGCCGAAAGTAAAGAAAGGTCACTCTCATTTACTAAACAAAAGTACGCCCATCCAACTTGCCGGTCTTCTGAATAAAACCCGGTCCAACTATGAGTATTGAACTTACCAGGTAAATAGTTGCTTAATGAAGTATTCTCAATATATTCAATTCCCATTTGGGCATGTTTGGACGTAAAGATTTTTGAAAGTTCCACTTGAATTCGTTCGATTGAAATATATGAGATGGTAGATGCTTTTTGATGAATGGCCTGCAAAGTTTGATATTCAATCGAGAATTGGAGCTGTGAGGCAAATCGAATAGCGCGCAGCATTCGAAGTGCGTCTTCTTCAAATCGCTGAAGCGGCTCACCGACAGCGCAAATTACTTTGTTATCAATATGTTGACGTCCATTATAATAATCAATATAGTCGCCTGATTTGCTAAGTGCCATAGCATTCATCGTAAAATCTCGGCGCTTTAAATCTTCTTTTAAGTTGCGGACAAAATGAACGGTATCCGGACGACGGTGATCACTATAACCGGATTCAGTCCGATATGTCGTCACTTCAATGGGTTCCCCAAAATCAAGGACAAGCACAGTACCATGGGCTATCCCTACGTCAATCGTATGGTGAAAAATCGCCTGAATTTCTTCTGGTAATGCGCTTGTCGCAATATCAACATCATTATTTTCTTTTTTTAAATAATAATCTCGGACTGCCCCACCTACTATAAACGCTTCAAATCCTGCCTGCTCAATTGTGTTGATAACTTTCTTAGCTGCTTGCCAGTGCATTTTTTTCTTGTGCCACTCTTTCATAAATTCGTTCATATTGTTCAACCATTTTCGATTCATGGAATTGTTCTTTTACTGCCTGTAATGCTGCCAATCTGAATGCCTCATGTTTTACTTCATCCTGTAATAAATCAACAGCATAATCTGCGACTGATTGTGTATCGCCAAGAGGAACTAAATAGCCATTTACCCCATGATTAATCACTTCTGGAATACCACCAATCGCTGTACCGATTCCAGGGACTCCACATGCCATTGCCTCCAATAGTACTAAACCGAAAGATTCCTTCTCAGAAAGCAGTAATTTTAAATCACTAATCGCAAAGAGCTCGGTGATATTTTCCTGTTTCCCTAAAAATAAAATATCATCCTTATATGGTGATAATTTAACAAGGTCTGTTACACGATGCTTTTCAGGTCCATCACCAACTAACAGTAATTTAGCAGGCATTTTTTCTCGAATTTTCAAAAATGAATCAACAATATCAGGTAAATTTTTGATTTTGCGGAAATTGGAAATATGAATGATTACTTTTTCATGTGGCAATATCCCAAATTGCTCTTTTAAATTTCCTGGATCCACCGGTTTAAACACATTGTCATCGACAAAATTATAAATTGTATCGATTGTTTGCTTCGTATCTATTAAGGCATATGTCTGCTGTTTAAGTGATTCAGAAACAGCCGTCACAGCATCCGAACAATCAATTCCATATTTAATAGCCTGAGCTAATGTCGAATCTTCACCTAAAACTGAAATATCCGTCCCATGAAGAGTCGTGACAATCCCAAAATTTTCCCCACTCATATGTCTTGCCAGTACTGCACAAACAGCATGAGGAATTGCATAATGCACATGTAATATATCTAGTTTTTCTTCCTTAATAACATCGGCCATTTTGCTTGCTAATGCAATATCGTATGGTGGGTATTGAAATACTGAATAATTATTTACTTCAACTTCATGGAAAAAAACATTTGGATAAATTTTATTAAGCCGAAATGGTACGCTCGATGTAATAAAGTGAATTTCATGTCCCCGTTCCGCTAGCATTTTTCCAAGTTCTGTTGCGATAACCCCAGAACCTCCAACTGTCGGGTAACATGTAATACCAATTTTAAGTTTTTTCATTAGTCTCCCCATCCTCTCAACAATACGATTAACTTTCGTTAGTAAATATTTTACCGCAATTATGCTTTAGCATGATTACATTATTCACTATTTTCTGCGTTCCGCTAAAATGCGCCAATCTACAAAACCTTCCTGCAAACCCTTTAGTAAAATTTCAGCAGTCCCCATATTTGTCGCGAGAGGAATATGATATAAATCACATAATCGCACTAATGCCATAACATCCGGCTCATGTGGCTGGGCAGTCAATGGATCACGGAAGAAAAAAACCATATCCATATCATTGTTCGCTATCATGGCACCTATTTGTTGATCTCCCCCTAATGGGCCCGAACGAAACTTTGTAAGGTCAAGCCCTGTTTCAGCTTCAATCATTGTGCCAGTAGTACCTGTAGCATACAGATCATGCTCTTCCAAAATATCTCGGTATGCAATGGCAAATTGAATTAAATTATCCTTTTTTCGATCATGTGCAATTAATGCAATTTTCATAAATCTCAACTCATTTCTAAATGATGTTCTCTAATCCGTATATTAATGTATTACAATTCATAACTTTTTCAATACTAAATGTAACTCCACCCATAAAGCTTCCTCGATTTAAAGAGTCATGACGAATTGTTAATAATTCACCTGTACCACCAAACAATACTTGTTGATGAGCGACTAAACCAGGTAGGCGAACGGAATGAATATGCATCCCTTCAAAGTTTGCGCCTCTTGCACCATTATGTGTTTCCTTTTCATCTGGATGACCTTGTTCTTTTGAATTCCTAACTTCACTAATCATTTGTGCAGTTTTAATACCCGTACCAGACGGTGCATCGAGCTTTTGATCATGATGCATTTCTATAATTTCTACATCCGGGAAATATTTCGCAGCATCTTTGGCGAACTTCATCATTAATATTGCTCCAATGGCAAAATTCGGAGCAATAATACAGCCTATTTCTTTGTCTTTTGCAATTTGCTGCAATTCCTCAAGCTGCTCATCTGTAAAGCCAGTTGTCCCAACAACCGGTCGTACATTATGTAATAATGCTTGTTTTGTTCTTTCATAAACAAAATGTGGATTCGTTAAATCAACAAGCACATCCGGCTTTGTATCTCTAACAAGTTCCGGGAAATTTGTATAAATTGGAACTTCATATTGCTTTGGAAACTCATCCAATGCTGCAAGCGTTGTGCCAACTTCTTTGTAATCTAGGGCAGCAACCAATTCCATGCCTTCATTTTTAATTATCGTATGAACTGCCTCCATACCCATTTTACCTCGTGCTCCAGCAATTGCGACTTTAATTGTCATTACATAAAAACTCCTTTGACCTTTAGTTAATGCCATATTTCAATTTTAATTTGACTATAATCATAATAATTTTTCAATAATAGTGTTAACAGCCCATCAACAATGATTCGTATTAGTCACACTGTTGTCAAATACATCGAAATCAAACATAATAAACGATGTAGCCTTTTTCCTGCTTCGACACATATTTTCTTTCACAATAGATTATAGGAGGATGACAATGCAAGGAATAAAAATAAAAAATATAATCGGGATCCTCATCGGTTCCGCCCTCTTTAGTTTTGGCTTTGTTCATTTTAATATGCAAAACCAGCTCGGTGAAGGTGGATTTAGTGGTATTACACTTATCTTATATTTTACACTAAATTGGGACCCAGCATTAATGAATTTACTATTAAATATACCAATGTTTATTCTAGGTTGGAAATTGCTCGGTAAAAAATCATTTATTTATACAATTATCGGCACACTCGGCGTATCTGTCTTTTTAAAGATCTTTCAAATCTATGAATTCAATATGAATTTGAAGGATGATTTATTTCTTGTGTCCTTATTCGCGGGAGTATTTGTCGGCATCGGTTTAGGTATTGTTTTCCGCTTTGGCGGGACAACCGGTGGCGTAGATATTTTAGCTCGACTTGCCCATAAATATTTTGGCTGGAGTATGGGGAAAACAATGTTCGGCTTTGATTTTTTTGTTATTATTCTTTCATGGATGACGTTTTTAGATGCTCGGTCGATGATGTATACATTAGTAGCTGTCTATGTAGGAGGCCGCGTGATTGATTTTGTTCAGGAAGGGGCTTATTCTGCAAAAGGTGCATTTATTATTTCCTTACATTCTGATGAAATTGCAGATTTAATTACAAAAAATATGGATCGTGGTGTAACAATTTTTGATGGGCATGGCCACTTTACGAAAGAACACCGTAATGTTCTGTATTGTGTCGTTTCACGTAGTGAGCTTGTAAGGTTAAAATCCATTGTTCATTCTATTGACCCTCATGCCTTCGTTACAATTATGGATGTTCATGATGTATCCGGTGAAGGCTTTACATTAGACGATAAAAAACAGCCGCTAGACTAAAATGGCCTAGCACTGAGACTACCCTCACCTAAATCAGGTATGGGCTGATCGTAAAAAAAAGGAGCTGGGACAAAACCCGCCTCAAAATCAAACGCCGTTCAAATTTTACGATGAGTAAAATTTGAACGGCTTTCTTATTGTGCCTACTTCGTAGCCGTTGTTCTCCGTTACGGC
>NZ_JAXCLE010000028.1:0-32241 GCF_037027585.1 Solibacillus ferritrahens
AGTTTGAAAGCTCATTTGCTTTGCTAGCGATTTAACTTAATTAAAAGTTATAATCTATTGTTTGCTTCATTTAAGAAGCTTGTTTCATTAACGTTGCTTGTTCAGTTTTCAAGGTTCATTTCATCGTCGTTATGACAACTCTTATATCTTACCAACATTCATTTTAAATGTCAACAACTTTTTTTAAAAAGTTTTAATGAACATTTAATCTTCCAAATCGGCAACTTTTATACTTTACCACTCTAAAGTTAAGAAGTAAAGAGTTTTTTTAAAAAGTGTTCGACGCGTTTCAGCGACAAGTAATAATATATCACCTTAAAAACTATATTGCAATAGTTTTTTTATTTAATTCTTATGTTTCGTATTTGTTAAATAAACAAGGTCCCACAATACACTCATTCTGTTCTCTCCCTATTCAATAAAAGAGATGTAGCTTCTGTTTCTACTTATATAGAAGTAAAGAGCCATGCAAATTATATTGCATGACTCTTAAAAAGGTTATTTCGTTGTGTGGCGCATTGTTGGGAATAATAGTACATCACGGATAGATGGCGAGTTTGTTAATAACATAACTAAACGGTCGATACCTATACCTAAACCACCAGTTGGCGGCATACCGAATTCTAACGCTTCAATGAAATCGTTATCCATTTCGTGCGCTTCATCATTACCAGCTTCTTTTTCTGCCATTTGGGCTTCGAAACGCTCACGTTGATCAATTGGATCGTTCAATTCCGTGAAGGCATTTGCATGTTCACGACGAACGATGAATAACTCAAAGCGATCTGTAAAGCGTGGATCTTCAGGGTTTTTCTTCGCTAACGGAGAAATTTCCACTGGATGACCTGTAACGAATGTTGGTTGAACTAATGTTTCTTCGATTTTTTGCTCGAAGAATTCATTAATAATATGCCCTACTTCGTGTGAATCTTTAATTTCTACACCGTGTTCAGCAGCATGTTTGCGTGCCTCTTCTACAGTCATTGGAGCCCAGAAATCTACACCTGTTGCTTCTTTAACCGCATCTACCATATGAACACGTTTCCAGCCAACACCGAGCTCTATTGTATCTTCCCCATATTGTACAGAAGTAGAACCTAGAACTTCCTTGGCTACGTTGGCGATAAGGTTTTCTGTTAAGTCCATAATATCATTGTAATCTGCATACGCTTCATATAATTCAATCATTGTAAATTCAGGATTGTGACGAGTTGAAATTCCTTCGTTACGGAATACACGACCGATTTCATACACTTTTTCCAAACCACCAACGATTAAACGTTTTAAATGTAATTCGATTGCAATACGCATATAAAGTTCCATATCTAATGCATTGTGGTGTGTAATGAACGGACGAGCCGCTGCCCCACCAGCAATTGTGTGCAACATTGGTGTTTCTACTTCTAAGTAACCGTTGTTATCTAAGTAGTTACGGATTGCACGGATAATTTTAGAACGTAAGATAAAAGTTGCCTTTGATTCTTCGTTCGTCATTAAGTCTACATAGCGTTGACGGTAACGTTGCTCTACGTCCGTTAAACCATGGAATTTATCCGGTAATGGGCGTAATGCTTTTGTTAAGAAAGTGAATTCTGTTGCTTTAACAGATAGCTCTCCAACTTGTGTGCGGAATACGTTTCCTTTTACCCCTACAATATCACCAAGGTCTGCTTTGTTGAATAACTCGTAAGCTTCTTCACCGATTGCATCTTTACGTACATAAATTTGGATCTGGCCGGCTAAGTCTTGGATATGCGCAAAACCTGCTTTACCTTTACCGCGCTTCGTCATGATACGTCCTGCAACTATAACTTCACGAGGATTTTCTTCTAATTGTTCTTTATCAAATTGGTCGTTCTCTGCAACTACTTCATTTGATAAATGTGTGCGCTCAAAACGGCTACCGAATGGGTCCATACCGTTTTCGCGAATATCAGTCATCTTCTGGCGTCTCACCAAAAGTTGGTCGTTTAATTCTTCGATATTTGACACGTATATTTCACTCCTTAATATTTTTGCGCTCCAAAACGGCACAATAGTCCATAATGTTTCTATTGTACCGTATTTCGTAATGTGATTCACCTGTTTCGATTTAATTAGAAATGTTTAATAATTCTGTTAAGTGAATACCCATTTTTATAAAATGCGGATAACGGACACTCATTCCAAGACAAGTCACTTGCTACAGGAACGGCCTACTTAGCTCACATTTATAGAAAGAAAGGCTGTGTTAAAAAGTTATTCCCCTTTTAACACAGCCTTCCCAATTTAAAATTTTTCGGTCTTTCCTCGCTTAAGCTAGCACAATTTCGTCTTCATCGTATTCTTCTACGACACCATTAAGAAGTGTGCGTAACTCTTGCTCCGTCTCTGCTAAATTAATGGCGTTACGGATTTTTCCGTTACCCCGAATTCCTTTTAAATACCACGAAGCATGTTTTCGCATTTCACGAACGGCAACTTTTTCACCTTTTAACGCTTTAAGTCGTTCAAAGTGCAGCAAACACACATCCATTTTCTCTCGCACAGACGGCTCAGGCATTAGTTCGCCTGATTCTAAATATTTCACCGTTTGGTACATCATCCATGGATTTCCTAATGCCGCGCGCCCAATCATGACTGCATCTGCCTTCGTATGTTCCAGAATCCGTTTTGCATCCTCAGGTGTTTCCACGTCCCCGTTAGCAATGAACGGGATGCTAATATTTTTCTTCACTTCTGCCAAGACGTCCCAGTTCGCTTTACCTTCATACATTTGAACACGAGTCCGTCCATGCATTGCAATCGCCGCTGCACCTGCACGTTCTGCTGCTTGTGCATTTTCTACAGCAAATACACGCTCATCATCCCAACCGATACGCATTTTTACTGAAACCGGCTTATCAACTGCATCTACTACAGCCGAAACCATCTCGTAAATTTTATTCGGATCCAGCAGCCATTTCGCGCCAGCTTCGCATTTAATAATTTTATTAACAGGACAGCCCATATTAATGTCGATAATATCCGCTGTTGTATTTTTATCCACAAATTTTGCCGCTTCTACTAAATTTTCTTTGTCTCCACCGAAAATTTGTAGGGTCATCGGATTTTCTCGTTCATCAATATAAAGCATATCCAACGTTTTTTTGTTGCGAATATTTAACGCTTTGTCACTAATCATTTCCGCATATACTAAACCTGCACCAAACTCTTTCACTGTTAAACGGAAAGCCGAGTTACAAATCCCTGCCATCGGGGCAAGAACAACTCGGTTGTCCATTATAATATCACCAATTTGGAAAGGTTTTTGGTCAATGTTTGACACCTTTTGTTCCCTCCACACTAGGTTACTCACCTTTTAATTCTTGAATATCTATTTGTAATACATCCGCGATTTTTTGGAACTGTTCTTCAGAGGGAAGTTTTTCGCCTCGTTCAATACGACCCAAAATCGTAACAGACATACCAATCTGTTTTGCAAATTCGGTTTGCTGAATACGTTTTAGCTTTCGAAAGGCACGAATTCTTCGACCGTAGCGATTTTCTTCCACAGCTTGACGCCCTCTTTCTCTATGTCGAGTGCTAGTAGTGCTTTTTGCACAGATACTAGCATACCACATTTTTGCGTCATTATCTCTTCAAGCGGCACTAATACAAACGCACGTTCGAACATGCGTGGGTGTGGAACAATTAAGTTTTCCGTTTCATATTTTTCGTTATTGTATAACAAAATATCAAGATCTATAATTCGCGGACCCCATCGGAATTCGCGTACACGCCCTAAATCATTTTCGATCTTTTGACATTGTGTAAGTAGCTCAAAAGCATTTAGGCTTGTTTCAACGGCAACCGCAATATTTAAAAAATCCGCCTGTTCCGTAAATCCGACCGCTGCTGTCTCGTAGATCGAAGAAATGGCTGTAACTGTTATTTCCTTATTTGAAAGGAGCAGCTTTATTGCGTCTTGCAGGTTTTGCTCACGTTCCCCGATATTTGTTCCTATGGATAAAAAGGCTGTTGTCATATAAATTGTCCTCGCACAATTTCCACAGAGACTTCTTTATAATGACCCGGAATGGGAGGATCAGGCTTAATCACTTCCACACGGCAACCGAAAACTTGCCCTTCGTATTGTGTTAAAATGCGTGTAGCAATCGTTTCGGCAACCGCCTCAATTAATTTATATGGCTTGCCTTCCATTACTTCTTTACATATTTCATAAACTCCTACATAGCTTACAGTGTCATCCAGCTCATCTGTTTCACCGGCACGCTTTATATCAACAGCAAGCGATACATTTGCACGAAAGCGTTGACCTAATACATTTTCTTCCGGTAACACACCATGATAACCAAAAAACTGCATTTCTCTTAAATGAATATAATCCATTACAATCTCCTTAATGTCTCGGTGCTAATTCACCTTGTACTTCAAACTTCCCAACAAGCGCATCCATCATTTTCACAGTCCGCGCCACTTCTTTTACATCATGCACACGCATAATATGACAGCCCTTTTGTACACCGAATGCACAAGTTGCAGCTGTTCCTTCTACACGCTCATCGACCGGTAAACCCAAGACCGATCCAATCATTCGCTTTCGGGATGTCGCAAGCAATACAGGATAGCCCAATGCAACAAGTTCATCTAAACGCTGCATCGTCTCGATACTTTCACTTAAGCTTTTCACAAACCCTATACCAGGATCAAGAAAAATATGTTCGTCGCGAACACCGGCCTCTTTGGCAATTTCAATACTTTCTAGCATATCTGACATATAATCTGCGAAGAAGTTATCATACTGACTATTTTTCCGGTTATGCATTAAAATAATCGGGACATTTAGCTCTGCCGCCACTTTCGCCATTTCCGGGTCTGCTTTTGCTCCCCAAATATCATTAATGATATGGGCACCTGCTTCAATTGCAGCACGTGCAACGTTTGATTTATACGTATCAATTGAAATAATCGCTTGCACTTCTTTTAAAAGCGCCTGAATTACTGGTACAACACGTGCAATTTCCTCTTCATCGGAAATCCGCGTATAGCCGGGACGTGTGGATTCCCCACCAACATCAATTATTTTCGCCCCATCCGCTACCATCTTTTTCGCTTGTGCAACTGCTTTTTCAACTGAATTAAACTTCCCACCATCCGAAAAAGAATCTGGTGTCACATTCAAAATACCCATTACAAATGTTTCTTTAGTAAAATCCAATTCAATTCCATTTAGTGTAAGTGTTTTATAATTTTCTAACATGACTTTCTCCTAGGTGCATAACAATTTTTTGTAAATAAGCCGTATGAAGCTTTTTATATAGCCTACCTTCACTTCCAGCAAAACGAATCTTTCCAATATGCGAAATCGGTACAAGCTCCTGCACGGCCGTCGTAACAAAACATTCGTCGGCCTGCTCTAATTCCCATATCATAAAACTGCCTTCCCTTACATGAATCCCGAGCTCTTTAGCAAGACGAATAACGATAGCTCGTGTAATGCCTGGCAATATACCCAACTTCGTTGAAGGCGTATACAGTATATCATCTTTGATCCAGAAAATATTCGATGTAATGCCTTCTGCCACTACCCCATTTTTATCGGTAAAAAAGCCTTCTTGGTTGGCTAAACTGGACAATTCAAGACGTGCACGGACATTATTGCCGTAATGATGACTTTTATAGCGTGTTTGTTGTTCGGGGGAATTACGCGCAGTTTTCAGCCACACTGCCTCTTTTTCCGTCCCGCGCACCAATTTAGGCAATTCTTTGCGGAACAGAATAATTGTCGGCTCCGTATATTCGGACGGAGCAAGGCCAATCGGGTGTACTCCCGCTGATACATTTAAACGAAAATACCCTTCTTCACCGTCCTGTACATTGAGCTTTTCAATAACTTCCTCTATATCTTGAATAGTATACGGAAAATGAATACGGTATTCTTTTAATGCTTCCAGTAAGCGATTGAAATGTTCGTGTAAGTATACAGCCTTTCCCTCATATGTACGAAACGTCTCGAAAAATCCAAGTCCATACAAAAACCCGTGATCAAAAGGGGAAATTTTCAACTCTTGCTCATCAATATACTGCCCATTCATCCAACAAAGCATTGATCCCTATTCCTCCTAACAATATGTTTCGATAAATGTCCGTAATAGTTGCTTACCATCTTCAGTCATTATCGATTCCGGATGATATTGAACCCCTTCAATTGGATACGTTTTATGACGAAGACCCATTATTTCGCCTTCTTCGGTCCAAGCTGTCACTTCCAAACAGTCCGGTAAAGTGGTCGGCTCAACAATTAATGAATGATAGCGTGTCGCAGGAAATGGATTTGCGTTTTTTCTATGTAGACCGATCCCTTTATGAAGTACAGGCGATGTTTTTCCGTGCATCAACCGCTCTGCCCGTACGACATCTCCACCAAAAACCTGGGCAATCGCTTGATGACCTAAGCACACTCCTAAAATCGGAAGCTTTCCAGCAAAATGTTCAATAATACGAAGGCTTTGTCCAGCTTCATTTGGTGTACATGGTCCTGGTGATATAACTACCATCATCGGCTGAAGCGCTTCAATTTCCTCTATCGTTATGTCATCATTACGCTTTACTACTAACTCATGACCGAACTCACCAAAATATTGCACTAAGTTATACGTAAATGAATCATAGTTATCAATCATTAAAATCATTTGCTCACCTCTTCTGCCATTGCCTTTGCTTGCCACATTGCCTTTGCTTTATTCATCGATTCAATAAATTCGTTTTCTGGAATCGAATCGATCACAATTCCCGCTCCCGCTTGTATGTATACAATCCCATCCTGTATATAGGCTGTTCGAATTACAATATTTAATTCTAAATCACCCGTGTATCCAATCCAGCCAATAGATCCTGTATAAAGACCACGGCGAACAGGCTCAAGCTCTTCAATAATTTCCATCGTTCGAATTTTAGGTGCACCCGTTATCGTACCACCAGGGAACATTGCACGAATGACATCTGCATTAGTTTTCCCCTCAGCAATTTCTCCACGTACATTCGACACAATATGCATTACATGGGAGTAATGCTCAATAACCATAAATTCATTGACTTCCACCGTTCCATACTTGCTTACCCGACCTAGATCATTGCGTTCCAAATCGACAAGCATGACATGTTCGGCACGTTCTTTTTCATGATGAATCAATTCGTTGGCAAGTGCCAAATCCTGTTCTTCCGATTCCCCACGTGGACGCGTCCCTGCAATTGGTCTCGTTGATAGTTCATTGCCTTTACGCTTCACAAGCAATTCCGGCGAGCCACTTACAACCGCGAAATGCTCACTTTCAATATACGCCATATACGGAGAAGGGTTAAATGAGCGAACCGCCTCATACATCGTAATCGGAGCCGCTGAAAGTTTTTTTGCCTGACGCACAGACAAATTCACTTGGAATACGTCACCCTGACCAATATAATGCTGAATTTTACGTACGGCTGCTTCAAAAGCTTTTCCCTTAAATGAAACTTGTAATTCCATTTCATCTTGCTGAATATTTTTCGCTGTTTCCTGATTGAAATGACGTTTCTCCAATCCAACTACGGCTTTTTCCAGCCACTCTGTCTGCCATGTCAGTAAATCTACTTCGCATGCAGAAAACTTCATAAGGGTCACTACATTTGTTTTTACGTTATGCACAGCCCAATGATCAAATAAGTAAAAATATAGATTAGGAACGTGTAGATCATCCTCTGCTTCAAGTGGAAGCACTTCAATCGTACGTGCGTAGTCATAAGAAATAAACCCAATTGCCCCTCCCTGGAAATCGGGCAATTGCGGATTCGCTTCAAGCTTGTATTCGGAAATGACTTGTTCTAATTCGGCTAGTGCTTCCCCTTTTTTCAGCTCAACATCTCCATTTGCCCAAGTCAGTTCAAGCCCTTGTTCTACAGATTTAGCACTAGCAACTGGATGCCATGCTGCAATCGAATAATGCCCACCACGTCCACTTTCTAAAAATACACGTTGCTTTTCGACCATTGACTGCTCTTGGAAACTATAAAAAAATTCATCTTTAGTCATTTGAAATGTATGGAATTCTAGTTGTTGCATCTATTTACACCCGCTTTATTCTTTTCCTTAATTAAACTCGAAAACACTCTAAAAATCCAATTTTATCTTAGAGTAGACTAAGAAAAAGCTATTTTACGAGTGTTAGCCCATAAAATAGCTTTGGAGAATGACTTGATAAATTAATTAGTCTTCAAACTGATATAAAGGAGTTGATAAATAACGCTCACCATTTGATGGGATGATTGCTAATACATTTTTCCCTTTACCTAGACGTTTGGCTGTTTCAATCGCTGCATAAATAGCTGCACCTGAAGAAATACCCGCTAAAATACCTTCTTCACGCGCTACTTTACGTGCATTTTCAAATGCAATTTCATTTTCTACCGGGAATACAGAATCATATATTTCTGTATTTAATACGTCCGGAACGAAACCTGCACCAATACCTTGAATTTTATGTGGTCCAGGGTTACCACCTGAAAGAACTGGTGAATCTTTAGGCTCAACAGCAATAATTTCGATATCTGGGAATTTATTTTTCAATACTTCGCCTGCACCCGTAATTGTACCACCAGTACCAACACCAGCGACAAAGGCATCCAGCTTTAAGCCATCTTGCTCAAATGCTTCTGCAATTTCAGGACCTGTAGTTAAACGGTGAATTTCTGCGTTTGCTTCATTTTTGAACTGCTGCGGTAAGAAATAACCTTCTGATTTAGAAAGTTCCTCCGCCTTTGCAATTGCACCTTTCATTCCTTCTGGACCAGGTGTTAATACTAGATCAGCTCCATATGCACGTAACAGGTTACGACGCTCTAAAGACATTGTCTCTGGCATTACTAAAATTGACTTATAACCTTTCGCTGCTGCAATCATTGCTAAACCAATACCTGTATTACCTGAAGTTGGTTCAATAATTGTACCGCCTGGCTTTAAAGAGCCATCTTTTTCAGCCGCTTCAATCATCGCTAAAGCTAAACGGTCTTTTACTGAAGAGCCCGGGTTAAAGTACTCCAATTTCACATATACCGTTCCATCATTTTCACCTGTAGCATTATTTAACTTTACGATTGGTGTACGTCCTACTAAATCTGCCACCGAATTTGCTAATTTACTCATCTTATCCATTCCTCTCTCAATCCCTACAAAATCAATAGGTTTTACTTAATCGTATCTTAACAATTTTTTATACTACTTGTCAATTGCTTGGTTCGGGATTTTTGGAAAATTTCTGACTATTTTGCCAGGTTTTATTAATTGGTTTAAAAATGGTTGTATTAGAAGCAGCGCATACTAATACAACCATTTTATATCATACTTTATTTTTTCGATTCCCCGTAAATCCAAGTAGCATTAAATTCCTTCCAGAAGGTTTCCGGTGTAATCGAAGGTGGCAGTTGCTCCAATGCCAGCTGACGTTTCACATGCCCTGTCACCTGATCAAAGCTAAAGGATTGTCCTTCCACCTTTTCTGTAACTGTGGCGATCGCATAGCGTCCATCACTTAAAACGAAAGGCTTGGATGTCTCTTTTTCCTTGAGGTTCTGTACTTTTTGAAGAATGGCGGCATCGAGTGTCGATTGACTGGATGTAATAAAGCCAATATCGCCACCTAAACTAGCCGAGGCAGCATCTAATGAATGCTCACGTGCTAAAACCGCAAAATCAGAGCCACTTTTCAGCTCCTTTTCCACCCGCTCCGCATCCTCTTTTGAATTCACGATAATCATACTAGTTCTATAGGTCGTCGGAATATTATAAATTGACTTATTTTCGTCGTAATACTTTTTTGCCTGTTCCTCTTCGACAACAACATCATTTGTTAATACCTTATCCAAAATGAGTTGAGCACGTACTTTTTGGCGAAGTTGCTCAGGGGAGAGGCTATGTAAAGTTGTATCATTTGAATCTTGTGCTGAACGCAATAAGGCTATTTCTAAATCTATTTCTTCGTCTTTCACATCGATTTTATATTTTTTAGCAGCCTTTTCCATCACCGCTTCATTCACTAAATCTTGCAATGTTTCTTTTCCATAACGTTTTTCCATTTCAGATAGCCACTTTTGGCTTGTAATGGACTCTCCATCAACGGCAGCAATTTCTTCGCTGCCGTCTTTTGATGATGGAGCATCATCCGATGGGAGTAACCATAACACTAGCCAAAATAGATTTCCGATTAACAAAATAAGCAATAAAAGTAAAGTTGGTTTCGTTTTTAAGCGTCGTTGTGTGTACGGTAAATTATTTGGTGTGGGTTTTGGTGTTTGGTGTAAATTACGATTGGATTTCATTCACAAAGCCTTCGAGTTCATTTTTGTCAAAGTGATATGTCTCTAAACAGAAGTGACATTGTGCTTCTGCTCCACCATCTTCGTCAATCATTTCTTGAATTTCCCCGACACCTAGACTGATAATTGCCGCACCAAAACGCTCTTTTGAACATTGACATTGAAACTGTACAGGCATTGATGTAAGAATTTGAACATTTCCTTCTCCTAATACCGCATCTAAAATCTGCTCAGGTGTATAGCCTTTTTCAATCATTTTTGATACAGGCTCAATAGATGACAAACGTTTTTCAATTTCTTCGATTGTATCCTCATCACAGCCCGGCATTAATTGAATAATAAAGCCACCTGCAGCTAAAATTGTATTATCTGGATTTACTAATACACCTAAACCTACTGATGAAGGTACCTGTTCAGATGAAGCGAAGTAGTATGTGAAGTCTTCAGCGATTTCGCCTGAAACAATTGGTGTTTGGCCTGAGAACATATCGCGTAAACCTAAATCTTTTACGACTGTCAGTGCACCTTCCGTACCAACACCGGCACGTACATCCAATTTCCCTTGATCGTTTAATTCAAAATGTACATGTGGATTAGTAACAAAGCCACGCACATCTCCTTTTGCATCTGCATCAATTACCATTGGACCAATTGGACCGTTCCCTTCGATTTTGACGGTAATTTTATCGTCCCCTTTTAACATTGCACCCATCATTACTGATGCTGTCATTGAACGACCTAAAGCAGCAGATACGATTGGCCATGTATTGTGACGACGTTGTGCTTCTCCTACAGTCTCTGTTGTATTTGTTGCAAATGCACGAACCTGTCCGTCAAATGCAATAGCTCTTACTAAGTAGTCTTTCATGTTGAAATTCCTCTTTTCTACTGATTTCTTTTATAAATAATCGCTAATCCCTTTAAAGTAAGGAATGAATCGACAATATCAATCATTTGTGTTTCATCGGCAATTAGTTTTGCAAGTCCACCTGTGGCAATTACCATTGGCTCCTCTTTACTTTGAGCTTTCATACGACTTACAATGCCTTCTACTTGCCCGATAAAGCCATAAAATACACCTGCTTGCATTGCAGCAATCGTATTCTTCCCAACAACCTGCGATGCTCGTGCAATTTCAAAGCGGGGTAATTTTGCTGCCCGTACATTTAGCGCTTCTACAGAAATCGCAATTCCGGGTGCAATAGCGCCTCCCAAATAATCCCCACGCTCATTTATAAAGCAGTATGTAATCGCTGTTCCAAAATCTATAATAATCAAGGGTCTACCACCATATTGCTCTAAAGCTGCAACAGCATTGACAATACGGTCAGCACCAACTTCACGTGGATTTTCATACTTTATATTCAAGCCGGTTTTTACACCTGGTCCAACAATTAAAGGCTGGGTATGGAAATATTTTTTACACATTAATTCAAGCGCAAACATTATAGGTGGCACAACTGAGGATATAATAATCCCCTTTATTTGTTCAAATGAAATGCCTTCATGAGCGAAAAATGCTTTAAATTGCATCGCATATTCATCTTCTGTTTTCCGTATATTTGTTTCTGTCCGCCAATGGTGTATGAGTTTATCATGATGATAAATACCTAAAGTAATATTGGAGTTTCCTGCATTCATCACTAAAATCAAAAGCGACACCTACTTTTCATGTTCTGAAAAAAATCATACCATATTTGGGCATCCACTATACAGTATTCCGTTTTTGCCTTTGTCCGTTGCATAAATAAATTGGGATGAAAAAACTGACTATCTCCTTTTCCTAGGAAATAGTCAGTTTGCTTGTATTATTTTGGACGGTCTTCATCAATGCCTTGTGGGCGATCGTCCGACACATCTTTCGGTAAATCTTCTACTGTTGGAGGTGTCTTTTCACCTTGTACCTCATCATTAATTGAAGCATTACCAGCCGTTTCAATTGTTGGCGTTACTTCTTTTTCTGTTTGAGGCTCTGATTCTACTACCTCTTCTTCAGGAGGCAGTACACCGTGGTCGCGTAAATGTTCAATTTGCTGTGCATTTAACGTTTCAATTTTAATTAACGTATTTGCAATTAAATCAAGCAAGTCACGACGCTCTGTTAAAATACGTTTCGTACGAGCATATTGCTCATCGACGATACGTTGAACTTCTTTATCAATTTCATATGCTACTGTATCTGAGTAGTTTTGGTCTGAGCCAAAATCACGTCCTAAGAACGGATTACCACCTTGGTTTGAGCCATACTGAACAGCACCTAAACTATTGCTCATACCATACTCTGTTACCATCGCACGTGCAATGCTCGTTACTTTTTGGAAGTCATTATGTGCACCTGTTGATACTTCACCAAGTACGATTTCTTCCGCAACACGTCCACCTAAAAGTCCAGCGATACGGTCAAGCAACTCTTGCTTTGTCGTAAAGAAGCGCTCTTCTTTCGGTAACATAATCGCATAACCACCCGCTTGACCGCGTGGAACAATTGTTACTTTATGAACAGTATCTGCTTCGTCTAATTGTAAACCAACAACAACGTGACCCGCTTCATGGAATGCAACAAGCTTTTTCTCTTTTGGAGAGTAAACGCGGCTTGCTTTTGCCGGACCTGCGATTACGCGGTCAGATGCTTCATCAATATCTGCCATGTTGATTGTTTTCTTGTTTTTACGAGCTGCAACAAGGGCACCTTCGTTTAATAAGTTTTCTAGATCAGCACCTGAGAATCCTGGTGTACGCTGTGCAACGGCCGCTAAATCAACTGTATCTGCTAATGGCTTATTGCGTGCATGTACTTTTAGAATTGCTTCACGGCCTTTTACGTCTGGGTGACCAACCGTAATTTGACGGTCAAAACGACCAGGACGTAATAATGCTTTATCTAGGATGTCTGGGCGATTTGTCGCAGCGATTATGATAATCCCTTCGTTTGCACCGAAACCATCCATTTCAACTAATAATTGGTTTAATGTTTGTTCACGCTCATCGTGACCGCCACCAAGACCTGCACCACGTTGACGACCTACTGCATCAATCTCATCAATGAAAATGATACATGGTGCATTTTTCTTCGCGTTTTCGAATAAATCACGAACACGCGATGCACCGACACCGACGAACATTTCCACGAAGTCAGAACCTGAAATCGAGAAGAATGGTACGCCTGCTTCACCTGCTACCGCACGCGCAAGTAATGTTTTACCAGTACCTGGAGGACCTACAAGTAGAATCCCTTTAGGAATACGTGCCCCAATATCAGTAAATTTACGGTGATCTTTTAAGAAGTCTACTACTTCTACAAGCTCTTGCTTCTCTTCATCGGCACCTGCTACGTCGTTGAAGCGAACTTTTTTCTTTTGGTCATCATAAAGCTTCGCCTTTGATTTACCAAAGTTCATCACCTTATTACCGCCACCTTGAGATTGGCTTAATAAGAAGAAGAACAAAATAATGATAATAACAAATGGAATAATGCTCGTAAGGAATGTTACGAACCCGCTAGTTTGCGGTTGTTCTAAAATTTCCACTCCTGGATATTCACCGTTTGCAATTTGTTCTTCAATTTGCAAAATACGATCTACAGAAGTTTGGTCATTTTGTAGAACGTTTACTGTGAAAGTTTCGCCTTCTTCAGCACCGTTCATTTGACCTACGATTTTGTACACGCCTCGCTCAGGCTGTATTGTAATAGAGGCAACCTCATTACTTTCTAAAGCCTCAAAAAATGCGTGATAATCAAGATTTTCAGTTGTCTGTTTTCCACCATTAAATGTTCCAAAAATCCCGATAATTACGAGAAAAATTAGTAAATAAAATATGGTGTATCGAAATATTCGATTCATCCCCAGCCTCCTCACAACGTTACAGAAAAACTATAAGTAAAATCTTAACATACGTTGAAATTTTCATACAACGAAAAGCACTCTAATTTTAAATGTTCAAACGAATTATGACAAAACCCGCTCTTTTTATCGATTATGCCAATGCAAAACAGCATTCTATCGATTTTTCTACCACTTAAAATGAATAAACTTCACGCTTCAAAATTCCGATATATGGCAAGTTACGATATTTTTCCGCATAATCTAAACCGTAACCAACTACAAATCCGTCTGGTACTTCGAAGCCAACGATATCTGCTTCTAAATTTACTTTGCGTCCAGATGGCTTATCCAGTAAAGTAACAATTTTTATCGATTTTGCTTTACGGTATTTAAATAAATCAACTAAATAGCTTAATGTTAATCCACTGTCGATAATGTCTTCAATAATAATCACATCGCGACCTTCTACACTAGTATTTAAGTCTTTGACAATTTTTACTTCCCCGGATGATACTGTGGCATTACCGTATGAAGTAACGTCCATAAAATCCAATTCTACATACGAATCAAAACGCTTCATTAAATCTGTCATAAAAGGCATCGCACCTTTTAATACACCTACTGCTAAAGGGAAAAGTTCTTTATACTCCTCTGTCAGCTCTGCACCAAGTTCTCTAATACGCTCTTGGATTTGTTCTTCTGTAATCATAATTTTTTCAATATCATTTTGAATCATGAGTAGATTCCCCCTTTAATTAATTAAACTTTCTAAAGACGTTCATTGCTGTCGACAAGAAGCACCATTGAATGCTTTGTCGATTTTACATTAGAAAATTTATTGTTTACGCGCACAGCTAATATGGAGAGCAACTCATCATTAGCATCCACTAATAACGGCCAACTAGCTCTTTTTAAGAAAGGAATCTTGTCATCAATGAAAATGCGAGATACTTTTTTCTGATGCTGCATGCCTTGTAGCGCAATACGATCCCCTTGTTTTGGAGACCTTATGAATAATGGAAACCATACAGATGACGCTTCGAAAAAATGTGGATGATATTGTTGTAATAGAGCATCGTCACATAACGCAAGTTCTCCGATATAAATGCGCATCGTCCCAAGCATGTACCACTCATTCAAAACGATTTGTTGTTTTTCCATCAAAAAGCTATTCTTCTTAGTTTCAAATACAACTTCATCGTATTGTCGCCGGGCAATAAAATTCTCAGGTAAATCAAGTGTACGACTTCCTTCAGACGTTGAAAACAACGCCAAAACTGTCGTACAAAGTACATAGCTTTGAAACGTTTTTGAATCGTTATAAAGATAACTTAATAGTATTAAAACGAGCCTTCTTTGTAAAGCAAGTGGTTCTTTTTGAAATGCAGAAACATTTACTTTGTAATAATTTTTGTCAAATTTATTAAAAAGCTCAAAAAAACGCACTTTTGCAAGGTCCATTAAATACGAATCATCTTCTGTAAGTTGTTGTGCGATGTTTACGGCATGTTGGGACACGAGGGGATTTTCTTCTTTTAAAATTGGTACGACATGATGACGAAACCGATTGCGGGTATAATCATTCTTTGCGTTGCTTGGATCTTCACGGTATAAAACATCTTTACTATGTAAATATTCCCCAATTTCATGTTTTGTAACCATCAAAAATGGGCGAATTACCGTATAATCATAAAAATTTCTAATCGGCAAAATTCCTTTTAATCCATTTAATGAACTTGCTTTCGTTAAGGCCATCAACATAGACTCCAATTGGTCATCCGCATGATGGGCCGTTACTAATTTTGTGCATTGTTGTGCATCCATGACCTCTTCAAAAAAACGATAACGCTCTTGACGGCATATTGCCTGAATATTCCCCCCGTCCTTTTGCTGAATTTCTGCAATAGGAATGGCACAGCTGTAAAACGGGATTCCCCAGGATTTACACGTCTGTTCCACAAATACACAATCCTCAGCTGATTGCTCGCCGCGTAACATATGATCGACATGGGCTACGACGAGCTCAATTTGAAAGTAGCTTTGAAAATGATGAAAAAAAGAAAGAAGCGCCATCGAATCAACGCCTCCTGAACAAGCAATTAATAGTTTTTCACCATTTTCTATAAGCTGATGTTCTTTTATAAATGCTAAAACACTATGCTCTAAACTGTGCATTTTTTCACCTCATATACCGTTCAATGTTTGATTGTTGGTCGAAATACTTGCCATGGCTTTGATACATGTTGCAGACGGAATAACATGACAGTGCAGTCGTCCGCAATTGGGTACATTTGTTTGAATTGAGTCATTACATCAAATAATACAACTTGGATAGAGGCACCTTTTTCTATTCCTTGACGAATCAACCTGATAAATAATTGTTCTTGAGCATCCCACTGTGCGGATGGTGAAAATAATCCATCCGAAATCATTAAAATAACATCCTCTGATAATAATGGAGTCATTTCAGTGTCGATTGCAAAATTCGGTAAAAAACCGATTGGGGCGCTTGTACTTTCTATTTTAAATAAATCGGGTCCCCTTAAAACGTAAGTTGTCATGCCGCCTGCTTTCCAGCACCATAAATGACCGAACTGTAAATCGACTAGGGCAAAATCCATCGTAGCATACATATCAGAATCATTTTTTAATGACATCACGTAATGCATCGTATGCATAGCCGTTTCAGGATCCATGTTATACGTTATACAATCTTGCATCATTTGAATTAAACGTTCACTTTCTTCGTGTGCCCTTACATTCGTCCCCATACCATCTGATAGCATAACCGCCATTAATCCCGGATGAATTGGAAATACGCGGTAAGAATCCCCGGAAATCGTATGGTGGGCATGTGAATACGTATATATATCATACTCCAATTGATAACGAATTGCCGAGCGAAACTTTATTTGTCGATAAAAAATAGGCGATTGCTGTTCATAAATCGTTTCACCTTTCAGTGGTTCATGTAGCAATTCAAATAATTGTTGTTCTAGATGTTGGATCACAACGTGTGTATCGCGCTGATCTGCAATATAACAAATGAATTCCCGATCTCCTATTTCTGTTTTTAACCACTGAATGTGTAGACAATGGATATCGCGCTCATTTAAATATTGTTGAATATCCCCATCTACTTCTGTTGTTCCGACATCTAACTGGTGACTGCTTAATAGCTTTTCAAAATGACTGCTTAAATCACGCAACTGTAACGCAATCATTTTTTTACCATGATAATATTCGCGTTCCATATGTTCTTTTTGGATTGCCGACTCTAGCTCTTCCAGCAGTTTAGATGACTTTATACACTTTCCTTTAAGTTGTTCCTCAACGCGCATCCATCCAACAGGTTTTGGACTTCTTTTTGCTAATCGCCAAGCATTGATTGTCTCTTCCATTTCTCTATTCCCCCCCCAGCATTGTTCATATTTGAAACAGCTAGAGCAAATTAAAAATGGTTCTACCTTCTTTTCGTTTTTTGTTGATGGTTGTGTAAACCGCTCAAAAACAAGTTCCTTCATAAATGACACAAAGTGCTGAAATTGCTTAAGCTGGACTTCCACTACCTCATTGCGATTCACTTGAACGATACTGACCGTTTGCTGCTTATAATACATTTGGCAATAAGAAAGCACTTTTTTCGGTACTAATAAAAATCCAACCGTACCTGTCAACATCGATAAAAAATAAACGCTGTCTATCGGTAATGTCGCATCATAGAAAAAGAAAAATATACTAGGAAGCAAGCTAAACAAAGCAACTATATAACGCCCCTGATTTTGAACTATTGCTGCCACCAAACCTGTACAAGCATATAAGATCATCATACCTGTAAAGGACAAATTCGCTAGTCCCATAAAGAACCCAAGGGATAATGAAAAGATTACAGTAGCCCCAACAGTCGAAGTATAGGCAACGAGACAAATAAGAAAGTGAAGTAAAATTAGCGGTAATGAAAAGTAAAGGAGAGTCATGCTTTGCATACCCACCATTACCCCGGCCAAAATAATCATGATTGCCGTGATTTTGTCCCTTGTCCATTCAAACTGACCTACTTCGTTAGTTTGCAATGTCAGAAGTCGAATAAAAAATAACATAGATACGGAGAAAAAGCATTCATAAATAATATAGAATAATACCATGACAGACGGTGTACCACTATGCAACATCATTTGCCACAATAGTTGTACGATGACGATGCTGCTTGCGAGCAAAATATATGGAGATAGTTTCAAAAACTTAAATCTTACGAGACATTCCATGAAAAGCAATTGTACTAAAACAATAGCAACTTGCCCAAAGCCAAGGAAGCAAGTTCCGATTATCCCTCCTAGTAATGCACTCTTTTGAAAAGCAGCAAACCGGGTCCGTATAATAAGCCAGAAAGGTAGAAACAATGGAACAACTGCTTCAAAAAAAACAGCCTGAGCAAAACAAAAGGCTAGAAAGACTATAGCACTTGATATTATCATTTTCGATTTTTCTTTATATAATAATAGGCTTAAATTAAATGTTTGAAACTCATTTTGATTGTTTAATGTCACCATTTTTACTATCACCTTTTCTTTTTATCGCTATTATACAAATCCTTGAAAAGTGAATTTTGTCTGTTTGTAGGACTGCTTATAAAAAATTGTTCGACGGATTTTTTAAGGGAATATGCACGTTTTCAACTTAATTTCTAATCAAAATACAAAAAAATAATTATTACCCATTTACCCCTTCATAAAGGCCTCAAAATTTAGCGGAAATTGTTGTTGACACTTATTGCACCGCATTGTATTATTAGTTCTGTTGTTAATTTTGGCGGTGTAGCTCAGTTGGCTAGAGCACTCGGTTCATACCCGAAAGGTCGTGGGTTCGACTCCCTCTGCCGCCACCATTTTTTAGGCCCGTTGGTCAAGTGGTTAAGACACCGCCCTTTCACGGCGGTAACACGGGTTCGAATCCCGTACGGGTCATCTTAAGGGCTGTTTAGGAAAACATTATTTCCTAGGCGGCTTTTTTCTATTTTGGGATTTCATAACAATCTTTTTGCTTTATACTTTATAATGTTGAAGTAAGAGGAGGCGTTTTCTTTGGTACAAAACTTTACATACTTGGCTTTTCTTTGTGGTGTCAGCATGCTTTTAGTTGTCGGAGGCGTTATTTTAACCAACTTGCCTCTCCCTCTACAGATTATAATGATTGCAGTTGGTCTTGTTGGCGGGATTTTCTGTTTCATTACACTTATTCGCTTGCTAATAAAGCATAATGCCGAAAAAGAATAACTTATACGCATTGAGGATTTGCTCGGTAGCATGAGTTTACTGCAGGAGCCGTAATATTTATACAAAGAAAGGCAGTGTTAAAAGTCAATTTGACTTTTAACACTGCCTTATCTTTCATCTATTTGACACTTTTTCTACGTTCAAACAGCCAGCAAAATTATCCTCTGCGAGCTCCACGACCACCGCGCTTAGATTCAGTAGCACGCTTTAATGTAGTTAAACGTTCATCGCTATCTTTTAAGAAACGCGCCATTTTCTGTTCAAAATTCTCTTTTGGTTGACGATCATTGCGATCGTTTGAACGGTTATTCTCACGACGAGGACGCTGTGGACGCTCTGGTCGCTCAGCTTGAGGCTTTGCTTTACGAATTGAAAGACCAATCTTTCCATCCGCTTCAACATTCATCACTTTCACTTCGACTTCATCGCCTACTTTAAGATGCTCATTGATATCTTTTACGTAGTTATCCGCCACTTCACTAATATGGACTAAACCTGTTTTCCCATCAGGAAGCTCAACGAATGCACCGAAATTTGTGATGCCTGTTACCTTACCTTGTACTTTGCTGCCTACTTCAATTGACATAAAAAAAATGCTCCTCCTTAAATTTTAAGAGACTCTTCGGTTGAAAAGCCATTTATCAATTATAATGAAACTTTTGTTCAATAGTTTCTTCTCTAATTATAGCTAACATAAAAAGAGTGTCAACAAGACACTCTAACTAGAGGCAAATAATACCAAGTATTTTATGACAAAATGAACATATTGATTGGTTTTTTTATTAAATTTTCAAAGTAGCATTCATTCTTAAACAATTGTAACCAACAACCGTTAAAACGATCTCTAATCTTCATCTTTTTCGTCATTATCTTTTTCGGATTTGTTAGGGATAGTAAAAATAATTTCGCCTTCATCGGAAAGGAAAAACTCTTTTCGCGCTAACTTGGCAATATATTCATCATCTTCTAATTTTGCTATTTGCAAGTTTAAAAGCTCTTGTTTGTTTAATGCTTCATCTAATAGTTCGGTAGCAGCCACCTTTGCTTCTTCTTTAGCAGCGAGACGCTCATGTTGAACCATATTTGCCTTTACTAATACAACAATTGCTACCGTTGCAAGAATGAAAAATACCGCCATTCTTCTTCGTCGTCTAACAGCTATTTTTGCTTTCATTTGAGCTCGAGCTTGCGGATTTGATCGGACATAGTCGTTATTTAACGGCTGTACATTTTGGTTATGTAGCTCTTCTTGCACATTTCTTCTTCCCATTTCCGTCTCCTCCCTCACTATTAATATTCGTTCTAATTATACAAATTTCCTACTGTGTTTTAAAGTTTTTTAACAAATATTTCCTAAATAATTTAATAATTGGATTACATAAAAAAACAATTATTGTTTTTAATAACTTTATAATACTTGTTATGACTTTGGCAACTACATGTCCTATAAATAAAATGGGTCTTATAAATATATTGATGAATACCCTTCCAAGGAAACGAAAGCTATTTTGGAAAATGACTTCATAAGCTGCAATTCCAGCTAATTGGGCAAGTGGGTCCACAAATCTCCATTGCCCTCCTTTTACTAAAAATAACAGATAAAACGTACTAACCCCTAATATCAACCAGACGTGCCATTCTAAAAGCCATGTGATCCGTCTAATATTTTTAAGGGGGATACGATTTAAATTAATTCTTATACAGTCGATGATGGCACCTACAGCTAGTCCACTTATAAACATGACGAGGATGCTTACAAGTTGTGCACTCATCATCATCCAAATAATTTATGAAGGAAACTTTTTGACAAACCATTCTCGCTTTCATCGTATTGGAATGTCTTCACTTCCCCTTCTAACGTTAGCAATCCTTTATCCACATCCAAATGTACGATACGCAGCTCTTCTCCTCGAATTAGTAAGTGCCCTTGTGATGTATTTACATAAAATTCTTCCTGATCGAACCGTTCAATACTTTTTACAGATGTCATGTCCATACGCTTTCTATTGCGAACCGTTACTAAATGATCCCCAGATGAAATGGTATAACGACTACTTTCTTGATGAATAGTCAATGCAAGTCCCCCTTTGAGCTTATAGTTGTACACTATATGCAACAATCAAAAAAAGCATGACACAAAAAGTTGGTCATGCTCTCCTCATTATTCGTCGTCATCAATAAATTCTGGTTCAACCTTCTCGAGACGCTCTTCTTTTACGATAGTAAACATTTTTAAAGCTTCTTCTTTTTTTACATTTTCACGCAATTCCTCAACTCGAGCGGTTACAATTTTTTGACCGAAGCGTATCGCAAGCTCATCGCCTACTTTCACGGTGCTGCTTGCTTTGGCTACTTTATCATTAATCATAATCCGCCCCTGTACTGCCACTTCTTTTGCTAATGTACGACGTTTAATTAATCGTGAAACTTTTAAAAATTTGTCTAAACGCATAAAATTACTCCCCTTTTTCTAATTGTTTGGCTTCATCCCAAAATGCATCTAATTGTTCTAAAGTAAAGTCATTAAATGCTTTCCCACTATTTTTCACACTTTGTTCAACAAAATGAAAGCGACGTGCGAACTTCTCGTTTGCATGGAGCATCGCTTCTTCCGGTGAAATTTTATAGAAACGAGCGATATTAACAAGTGTAAACAATACATCTCCAAACTCATCTGTTCGACTAATTGTTGACCCTTGTGTAATTTCATCTCGGAATTCTTGCCATTCTTCAGCAAATTTTCCCCATGCAAATTCGGCATTCGGCCAGTCAAACCCAACTGTAGCCGCTTTTTTCTGATAGTTAAAAGATGTCTGGAGCGATGAATATGGACTATATGCATCTTTTAAAAGCGACTCATGTGCTGTTTGAGCTTTTTCTTGTTTTTTAATCTCTTCCCAGTTGGCAATAACCGTATCAGCATCGTCTACTGTAACATCACCAAATACATGGGGATGTCGACGAATCATTTTTTCACTGACTGATGCTAGTACTTCTTCCAATGTAAAATAGCCATTATCTTCACCAATTTGAGCATGTAGAAAGACTTGTAAAAGAACATCTCCTAGCTCTTCTACCATTGCAAAATCATCTTCTGCATCCACTGCCGCCAAAAACTCATGTACTTCTTCCAATAAGTATTTTTTCAAAGACTCATGTGTTTGCTTTTGATCCCAAGGACATCCATTTGGACCGCACAATGTCGCGATAATTTGACGGAATGTCGTCCAATCACGCAGTGCATCTTCATCGGATGCAACAGGAGGCACATAAACCGTTGTTAAGTTATTAATTTCAGCTACCTGATCGAGCTCATAAAGTGGCACTGTACGCAGCTGCTCCTGTGATGATCCCGCTGCCGTTACAATCGTTACTGGATAATCATCACGGTATTTTTCCATTAACGTCAACTTCACTTCGGACGCGCTGAATGAATCGTATACTTGTGCAATTAAAATGTGTTGCCGCATGTTGATATCATGCTGCGACATGCTCGTACCATCCAATAACTGAAATCCTTCAATAGGATCAATCTTTAATGCACCAAAAATGGGATCTAAAAAGCTTTGCCCACCTTCAATAATCAGCTGAATACGTCCTTCACGATCAGCTGCAATTAAATGCTGGACTGTTTGCTCTGCTACAAGGGGATGCCCTGGGACCGCATACATAATGTCTTCCTGCGCCACTGCTTCAATTAAACGTTCTGCAATTTCCTCATAAACCGGACCGAATGAACCATGCTTGATGTACACTTCATCAAAGCTCGTAAACTCAATTCCTTCTCGCTTCAAATCCTGTAAAACAGGATGATCCTCTGTGCGTACATATAGCTTTTTAGCGGATTTAATTTTTCTATAAACACCCATTTGCATTTGTTCAAAATCGGCAGCACCTAAACCGATGACTGTTAATTGTTTCAATATAAACACCTACTTCTTTCGATTTAACAATAGCTGATATGCGGCCATTCTTCTACCGAGCGGGATTAAAAACCAATCCTTTTCCGTTAAAACGCGCATTTTCGCCACTGCTGTTATAAAGCTAAAAGCACCTACCCCCACGAGTAGCACACTATAAATAAGTGCATCAACACGACTCAGCGTGCCTGTAAATACCCAATTCAGGCCAAAAATTGTACTATTCACAACAACAACCATAATGATGCAGGCAAGTGCCAATTTTTTATAAAATTGAAAATCCGCAAAACGAATTGATGTTAACTTTTTTAAATAAATAATTAGGGCAATCGCAGTAAATATAAGCCCGATGTTACTTGCCATTGCTGCACCTAAAATTCCAAGCTTCGGAACGAAATATGCATTCCCTATATACTTCAGTATAATTCCCATTCCTAAACAAATAGCCGGAACTTTTAATTTACTATAGCCCTGAAGAATCGCCGTAAATGTCAAAATTATTGATAATGGGACAATTTGAAACGAATACAGCTTCAACACTTCCGAATAAGCATCTGTCATAAATAGCATTTGGTTGATATATGGCATGACTAATATTAATCCAAGTGCTGATGCCACTCCGAATAATAATGAACTACGATATGTCAACTGAATGAATGGCTTTTCACCACGTCCATCCGATTTGTGCGCTTTCAATGCAACAAGTGGCACAATGGCTAACGATAATGAGGTAGCAATAACAATACCAAGTTGGACAAGTGGTTGCCCACGATCATATATTCCTTTTACCTCCATAGCCTGTATCGAAGCCATCCCTGATTGGATAAGCATTTTATAGATAGTAAAGGAATCGACAAGCTGGAAGCATAATAATAACAGGGCACTCATGCTGATGGCGATGCTATATAATGTTACCTCTTTTAAAATTGGCCATATCTTTACTTTTATAGCTGTTTGCCTTGAAGGAGTATATGAGCGTTTTAAAAAATATAAAAGAAGCACAATCCCGGCAACTTCCCCAATGACCGTTCCGAGCATCGCTATCTTTCCAGCTGAATAAACGGATTGCGTATATTGTATTAAAATGATTGTACCAATTAAAATAATCGATACTCGAATCGTTTGTTCAAAAACTTGCGCATAAGCTACAGGCTGCATGTTGCTCTTAGCTTGGAAGTTTCCTTTTAAAATCGCAAGAAGCGGCATACATAATGTAATAAATGAACCAACCTTCAATAACCCTGCTAACTGAGGATCTTCCATTAAATTTGCCAATGGCTGCGCACCAAAAAACAATAAACAGAAAAATAAAAGGGATAACACTGTTAAATAATAAAAGATAACACGTGAAACTGAATTTTTATATTCAGAGGTGCCCCCGTGCCCTTCAATATCTGCTAGCATTTTGGAAATTGCAACTGCAAACCCACTAGATGTCCATACGACAAAAAATGAAATAAATGGATACACCTGCTGATAGACGTAAAATCCTTGATCACCTACTAAATTTTGATAAGGAACACGGTATACAGCACTTAATATTTTTACTATGAGTGCTGCAACTGTTAAGAGAAGAGCACCCTTCATATAATTTTTCATACCAAAACTTTGCGAAGTCATTCTATTTCCTTCCTCTATTTCATACAATGTAATAATTATATCATGAAAATCTACTCGTATTTTTAGTCGATCACTGCAATAACTACTTTTAGCATTATGACAGACAAATAAAAAACGCCCATCTTTATGGACGTTTTTACATGATTTTAGTTTTCCATTTGTTTTGCTAAGAAGTTTGCTGCGGTTTCTGCTGTCTTTTGCTCAGTTTCTCCGATAAAGTGTGCTCTTGATATTAAATAGATAGCACCAATCGGATCTCCATTCGCAATAATAGGCACTATGCAATACGATTTTACTTGTTCATACTGTCCAGCTACAAGTTCAATCGACATTTCTAGCTTCTCACTAGCAATAGACCGATTTTTAATAATATCTTCCGCAAAAACCGTTAAGCGTCTTGAAACATAATCCTTTTTGGAAACGCCCGCAACGGCAATTACTTCATCACGGTCACTTATTAATGTTGGGGTACCTAATGTTTCAAATAATGATTCCGCATATTGTTGTGCAAATTCACCTAAATCATTAATTGGTGAATATTTTTTTAAAATTACTTCACCTTCACGATCTGTATAAATTTCCAAAGGGTCGCCCTCACGAATACGAAGAGTTCTTCTAATTTCTTTTGGGATAACAACACGACCTAAATCATCGATGCGGCGAACTATTCCTGTTGCTTTCATCGTTTATGTTCCCTCACTTTCACATCATTTCACAGTATGATGCAACTAGTATGGTATGAAAAACTTGAAACTATGCATAAATGTAACAGTAAAAAACAAAATATAGCCTTTCAATTCTTTCGACCAAATGGGCTTTACGACCTAAATTTTCGTACTAGGCATAGGAAATTACAACGCTTTATTTCAAAAATAGTTTTGTTTTTATGAAAAAGGATATTAACAAAGATAGATAACTTTTTTGGAGGTGCTTCTCATGCTAAAAGTAGACCGTATTACCACTACACCTGATGCATATCGACAACAGCAATATTATGCAGGAACACATTTAGCTTATTATCCTGATTTGTCTAAAGAACGTGCTGAAACCGTTACAAAATTTGAAAACGGTATTTTTAAGCGTTATTTGGAAAAACAGAATGGTCAGCGCGATTTAGTTTCATTTTCGACGACAAGAGAGAAACAATTTTTGGATTTGCGCGAAGAACATCGCAATCGCGAAGAATTACTTCAACGTCTGAATTATGCGAGTGGTGTTCATTATAGTGTGCAACCATCCTTCCTGTAATTCATTTGTTTATTAAAAAGAGAGGAAATGTTAAAAGTTAAAAACTTTTAAGATTCCCTCTCTTTTTATGATTCTTTTTTGGCTGATGCAATAATTTTTATGATTTTTTCTACTACATCAAATGGTAAGTGGTTTCCACATTTATTGTAGTCCACTGTTACCACCAACTGTGCTCCTTCCATTCCGAAGCCCACTGCTCGCCCAAATTCCATCGATTGCTCTACAATTTGCGCGCCATTTGTATTGGCTGTACCTTCCTCCGAGAGGATAATCGATACGGTTTGCTGCTTTTCTTTAATCGACAGCACACCCGCCTCCATTGCCCATACCTTCATACGTGCAATGCGCATGAGTCGCTCCGTTTCTACTGGTAAATCTCCAAAACGGTCCTGTAATTCATCAATTATTTCTAAATAATCCTCAATGCGCTCCATTGCTTTAATTCGTTTATACATTTGGATTTTTTGGAAGCCGTCCGGAATATACGCATCTGGAATATACGCATCAATATGCAGCATAATTTCAATATCCTGCTTTTCTTCTTTTTTCACACCGCTGCGTCGTTCTTCCACCGCTTCTTCGAGCATTTGTGAGTATAGATCAAAACCGATGGAATCAATGAATCCATGCTGCTGCGCACCCAGTAAATTTCCCGCCCCACGAATAGATAAATCACGCATAGCTATTTTAAAGCCTGAACCAAGTTCCGTGAATTCCTTTACGGCCTGTAATCGCTGCTCTGCTACTTCTGTAAGCACTTTATCGCGCTCATACATAAAGTAGGCATATGCAATACGATTCGAACGACCAACACGTCCACGCAGCTGATAAAGCTGAGATAGACCCATTCGATCTGCATCATGCACAATCAATGTATTCACGTTTGGAATATCAACGCCCGTTTCAATAATAGTTGTCGTTACTAAGACATCAAATTCTCCTTCAATAAACCCTAAAATAACCGATTCAAGCTTTGCCTCGGTCATTTGCCCATGTGCAAATGCAATACGTGCATCGGGAACAAGCATTTGAATCTCCTCTACACGTCTTGTGATATCTTCCACACGATTGTATAAATAAAAGACTTGCCCCCCTCGTGCCATTTCACGTTCAATCGCTTCACGAATAAGTGCACCATTATGCTCCATTACATATGTCTGTACAGGGAAACGGTTTTGCGGCGGTGTTTCAATAACGGACAAATCACGGACTCCAACCATTGACATATGGAGTGTACGTGGAATCGGTGTAGCCGTTAGTGTCAACACATCGACATTAGTCCGTAGCTGTTTAATCTTCTCTTTATGGGTAACACCAAAACGCTGCTCCTCATCGACAATAAGTAAACCGAGATCCTGATACACTACATCTTTCGATAAAATACGATGTGTACCTATCACTATATCAACGATTCCTTCCCGTAAACCTTTTAATGTGTCCGTTTGTTGCTTTTTAGTACGGAATCGACTTAATAGCCCAACATTAATAGCATAATCCTCAAAGCGCTTCGAGATCGTTTCATAATGTTGCTGTGCAAGAATCGTTGTTGGCACTAAAAAAGCTACCTGTTTACCATCTAAAATCGCTTTAAATGCAGCACGAATCGCAACTTCGGTTTTCCCATACCCTACATCACCGCAGACTAGGCGGTCCATCGGGCGTTCACGTTCCATATCTTTTTTCACTTCAGCAATTGTACGCAGTTGATCTTCCGTTTCTTCATAAGGGAAGGCCGCTTCAAAACCTCTTTGTTCATCCGAATCAGGTGAAAATGCAAAACCTTTTTCTGCTTCACGCTTTGCATAAAGCTTAATTAAATCATCTGCTATGTCTTGTACAGCATTCGAAACTTTAGTGCGTGTCTTTTTCCACTCAGTCCCGCCAAGTTTATGAAGCTTTGGCTCCTTTTCACCTGAGGGCACATAACGTTGAATAAGCTCAATTTGATCAACAGGTACATATAATTTATCATCTTCACGGTAGCGAACATGTAAATAATCTTGATGTGTACCATTTACAATTAGTGTTTCGATACCGATATATTTCCCGATTCCGTGATGTACATGCACAACATAGTCCCCAGGTTTAATTTCGGTATAGGATTTAATTCTCTCAGCATTTGTCATTTGCTGTGGACGTGATTTTTTCTTCGCCTGTTGTTTAAACAGCTCATCATCTGTAACGACTGCTATTTTTTGTAGTGGAAGCTCAAAACCTGATGACAATGCTGTATTTACTAAATAAATACCGGGTGCCTCTGCATAACCAATTGTAGATGCAATATGGTAGTCATCCAGTAAATTTTGCATGGCCTTTATACGATTTTCGGAATTAGCAGTAAAGAGTACAACAAATTTTTCATGGGTCCAACGTTCGATTTCATTTTGTAATAATGCAATCTGCCCATGGAATTGTTGCATCGGCTTGCATGAAAAGTTAACCGTCTTTTTAAGCGTGACACCTGCAAAAGTACGCGTAAATAATGCAAAGTATACTTTTTGTTGCTTTAAAATGGCCAGCAATTCTTTCATTGAATGGGAAGGCTTTACATCGTGAAGCATTTTCCCTTCCTCAATTAAAGAAATAAACCAGCCACTCTCCTCGCGTTCCCATGCTTCCATTACTTCTTGAATTCGTCCTAATTCATCGAATAAAACAAGGCCATCTTGCATGAAGTAATCGCCCAGAAAATGTGGCTTCTCAAATAATAACGAGCCATATTTTGCAATATGATCCGG
The DNA here is from genome assembly GCF_037027585.1 of Solibacillus ferritrahens. Lineage (NCBI taxonomy): Bacteria > Bacillati > Bacillota > Bacilli > Caryophanales > Caryophanaceae > Solibacillus > Solibacillus ferritrahens. Next base: position 28,953 of record NZ_JAXCLE010000028.1, read on the forward strand.
TAAATGTCCATGACGAAGCAATTCAATATCTTGTGTAATATTTTGCATAAGCAATTCCTGTGTTTCTTGCTTACGAACCTTTTTTAAGCTTGCCGCCAACGATACTTCCAGGCGGTCTGCAAGAATGATTCGCTCATCTTTTGTAAGAATGAGCTCCGTTGCAGGCAGAATTTTTATCTCATTTAACTTTTCAATAGAGCGCTGATTGTCCGCTGAAAATGTACGAATGGAATCTACTTCTGTATCAAACAATTCAATTCGAATTGGATTTTGTGCATATGGCGGGTATATGTCCAAAATTCCCCCTCGCATGGCAAACTCACCAGGAGTAGTCACCATTTCACTTCTCGTATAGCCCATTTCAACGAGTTTATTTAACCACTGACTAATGTCGACATCCGCACCTAAAGACGTTGAAAGCTCATGTCCAAGCCAGTCCTGAGGTGCATTTAACATCCTGCGCATTCCTGCAGCTGGAATAATATAAATACCGCGCTCTTTATTTACTAATCTCCCCAATGTCGCAATACGCTGTGCACGAAGCTCTGGAGAGGAAATCGTCATATTAGCTGCGATAAATTCCTCCGCAGGATAATAGTGAACATGCTCGTCACCGACTAATGCACTTAAATCATCGACCAATTTCTGCGCCTGCAGCAAGTTTGAAGATACAATATAAATGGATTTGTTCGTCTCCTGGTAAATCGTATGAATTAAAGCTGGCCTAGCACTACCGGTCAATCCTGTTATGAGGTAGTCATTCGCTAAATTCTTCTCTATCTGCTCTATAACATTATCAATCTGTTTATCTCTTTTTAATAACTGATGGATCGTATCCACGTATAGTCCCCTTTCTCTATTTTGATATGTGGATATAGAAACGGAAAAAGCCTTGGCGCACTGTATGCGACCAAAGCAACTCCTTTACTGTAACCATTTTTTAAGCGCATAATAATCAGGGAACTGACGCAATGACTCTTCACAGTGTTCACATATACTATGAACGGTCGTTTCTCCACGCTCGTTTTTTTCAAGATAATCATCTATTTCACCTATTTCAAATAAATGAATTTTCTTAATAGTTTCTTCTGCCTCAAAAGGTAAAGTACCAATCTCTACCTTACAATGTCTACATAGGTAGCGTACAGGCATCTCCCATGGCCTCCTTTAAAACACTTATGTATGTTAAAGTATAGCCATCATTTAATTAATTTATGCGCCATTGAATTTGTTCATCACTTCTAAAAATGGCTTTGTTAATGCTGTTTCAATTGCATCACAGCTCTTATCAATCGCATCTTTTACTATAGGCTGATCTTCTTTTGAAAACTTCGATAATACATAGTCAGCCACTTTCATGCCTGCAGGGGGGCGGTTTACACCGACACGGATTCGATTAAACTCTTGTGTACCTAAATGCTGTATTAATGATTTAATTCCATTATGCCCACCAGCGCTTCCCTTGCTGCGTAGTCTTAGTTTACCCGTTTCTAAATCTAAATCATCATAAATAACAATAATATCTTCAATTTCTATATCAAAATAATCCATTAAAGGTCTCACACATTCTCCTGATAAATTCATATATGTTAATGGCTTCAATAAAATGACTTTTCCTTCAGGACGATGAACCGTTGCATACATACCATTAAATTTTGTTTGGTTTAATGGCGAATTCCATCGATTTGCTAATTCATCAATCACATCAAAACCTATATTATGGCGGGTATGTTCATATGGTTTTCCTGGATTTCCTAAACCAATAATTAATTTCACTAGTAATCGCATCCTTTTTCTCTAATCGCCTTTATTTTATCACACATTCTCTTGGAAAGTATTCATCATCAATTAGTATGGCACTAACGAACTATCCCGTCTTTTCCTCACAATATACAACACGAAAAAGCCCACTGCCGCTAAAAAACGAACAGCTGTCGATAAATACATAGCTACTTCCATCGTATATGTTTCGAGAAGCCAAATACCGATTTGCGGAGAGGTAAATGCAATCGTAGCAAGCAACACATTATAGCTCGTAATACAATAAGTACGTACTTCCTGTGGGGAATTTTCCAATAATAAATTAAATAATATTAATACAGTCCCCGAAACGAATAAACCGGATAGTAATGACATGGCTACCAAATAATATAGATTGGTCGATAAAACCATTAATAAAGGTGCTGTCGACATACCAAATGCTACCCATACAAATACGTACATATTGCCGTATTTTTGTGACCATTTACGCCAAAATGAAAACGAAAAAATTTGTGCTGACATATTCGCAACATTGAACATACTAATCCAAAAAATAGTTGCTTCTGCATATCGTACATTATAAATATTAAAAAGCCCCCACGCCATTTGCCAACCAAAGTTAAAAATAAGTGCAACAATTAAAAACAAGACATATTTGTTATTTTTGAAAATGGACCAATCCATCGCACGCTTCTTATCTATATTTAGCTCTCGTACAGGTTCATCGTGCTTTAATAAAAAATAAAGCTCTACAACCCCAACTACAAAAGTAAACATAAATAATACTTGGTAGGCGATTTGATTAGCCGTCATATCCTTCATAACAACACCAATAGTCAGAGTAACGATTAAACCTACAATTGTTAACAATCGATTCCGATCACTGAAAAACTGTGCTCTGCGTGTGTCTTCGATAATATTACCGATAAAAGATTGCCAACCCATATTAGCCATCGTATTAGGTACACTCATCGCAGCAATCAACGCCAAAAGCAGCCATGAACCAAAGCTCCCTGGTACATAACTAACAAATGCGATTAGCAAAAATACAAATCGAGCGGCTAAAACAGAAAAGGCAACTAGTCTTTTTTGTTCAATAGCTCGATTTAACAAAACGGCAGCCGGTAATGTCATTAGTAATGTAATTAATGGAGGTAAAGAACTAATTAACCCAACCTGATAATTTGTTGCACCAAGGATTGTCATAGCAAATATCGGAATATAGCTATTTGAAGTATTTTGCGCAACGGCTGAAGCCATTCCATGGTAAATACTCATTTTTTCATTATGTGTTCTCATAAATCCCTCTAATTTTCTTAATATTTACTCATCTCCATTTTATTATACTGATTTTCTTTCGGATGTCGAAGTTTTTTTGCAGCAAAAAAAAGCCGCCCTATTAAATATGAGGGCACTGAAAAACCTTCGTTTTTTTAGAACGTTTTCGTTTTTCAACACAAAAGAGGCATTTTTCATTCGATTTTGAATGAAAAATGCCTCTTTTCTTCGTCTCTTTTTATTCTTTTTC
>NZ_JAXCLE010000029.1:0-30103 GCF_037027585.1 Solibacillus ferritrahens
AAAAAGGAGCTGGGACAAAACCCGCCTCAAAATCAAACGCCGTTCAAATTTTACGATGAGTAAAATTTGAACGGCTTTCTTATTGTGCCTACTTCGTAGCCGTTGTTCTCCGTTACGGCGGACGCTTTCCTGGGGGCACGGCTCGAGCCTGTAGTCTCTCCCACGTGCTTGTCCCCTGGGAGTCGCCGCCTTCACTCCGAACAACTAATTTTCTTTCTATATCAAGTAAATCTCTGCATAATTTCAGGCATGAAAAAAGGACATTCTCTGTTAAAATTTAAGTATCCTACCACCAAATTTTAAACGAAAGAAGTGTCCCTATGTTTAAAGATTATAACATGAATCAACTTATTTTCCCGCTAGATTTAGAAGTAAAGTTACATAAAAATGATATTGCCTTTTCCCTCCACCATTTGGTCGAAAGCATTCCAAACGAAGCTTTCGCTCCTTTCATTCACCATACCGGTTGCCCATCGTATCATCCACGTATGATGTTGAAGTTGATTCTATGTGGTTACACGCAATCCACCTTTTCAGGGAGAAAAATAGAGGATCTGACAAGAGATAGTTTACGTATGATGTGGCTTGCCCAAGGATATGAGCCACTGCGGAAGGTAAAAATCGTAGACTCATGATTAATGAGAATTGGAAAAACAAAAAGAAGAAGTAAGAGCGAAGCTTTCAGAAGAAAAAACGGCTGCCATTTATCCTCATCGTAAAATTGACGTGGAACCAGTTTTTGGATTCTTGAAGGCTAATTTGTGTTTCAGTCGATTTTCTGTTCGCGGAAAATCGAAGGTTACTAATGAAATAGGCTTGGCATTAATGGCCACAAATTTAAGGAAGTATGCGGTAAGAGAATAAAACCTCTCCGAATATTTTCTTTATAAAGCGCAAAAAGAGAAATTGCATTGTGCAATTTCTCTTTTTGCGTGAACTGGAACTAATTCTGTCCCAGCCTCTTTTTTTTGTAGACTGAAACTCGTTATGTCCCAGTAAGTATTCATTATTAATCGTCTGAATTCATACCTGTATAGATTAAAATTAAACGTAATAGCTCCATCACTGCTACAGCTGCTGCTGCAACATATGTCATTGCCGCTGCATTTAATACTTTGCGTGCAGAACGTTCTTCAGTATTATTAATAATACCTAACGAAACAACTTCGTTCATTGCTCGATTTGATGCATCAAATTCGACTGGTAGCGTTACTAGTTGGAATACAACACCTGCTGCCAATAATGCAATACCTAATAAAAGGAAACCTGAAGACGATGCAAAAATACCAATTAACACGAAAATCCAAGACATGTTTGATGAAATACTAGCCACTGGCACTAATTTTGAGCGTAATGTTAAAAATGAATATGCATCTGCGTGTTGCATTGCGTGACCTACTTCGTGCGCTGCTACAGCTGTCCCCGCGATTGAAGAGTTGTGATAGTTATCTTCTGATAACGCAACTGTTTTAGTTGCGGGATTATAGTGGTCCGCTAAAAAACCTTGTGTTGGTACGACACGCACATCTGTTAAGCCGTGCTGGTCTAAAATGTAACGTGCTACTTGTGCTCCTGTCATACCCTTTTCAGCAGGAACTTTTGCAAATTTCTTATACGTACTTTTTACCTTCATTTGTGCATACAACGGCAAGAGCATAATGATGATAAAATAAACGATATACATTCCCATTTCCGAACTCCCTTTCTATATCTTTCAATTCTCTTTAATTTTAAAGGCTTTTTACTGTTGTTGCAAATATTCGCGCTTGCGACTTTCTAAAAAAGCGAGCAATATACATGCAATAGATAGCCAAAATGTGAAATAGCCAATTTCACTTGGATATTGGTTAATCACGCGGTAAAATGGCATTTGACCAAATAAATAATCAATTACGTCATTATGCAGCGTCCAAATCGCACCAACCATAACGTGCCACATTTTAAAGCGATATTTCGGTAAATATAGCACTGCCTGAACAGCCATTAAGAAATGCGATGCCACAAGCATCCATCCAGCTGCACCTAATTCCCCTGTTTCCGCCAATGTAAGAAGATTCATTACAACAGCCCATAAGCCATATTTAATGAGTGTAATAAGTGCGAGCACTTCCATTAATTTGTAATTTTTCCCAAATAGCCAACCGATAATGGCAAAGCAGAAAAATAGACTCGCAGTTGGAGAATCTGGTACGAAAATATAATAAATCGGATCTGTAGCTGCAAGCTGCCCTTTATACCAATAGTAACCGTAAATTGTGCCGAATAAGTTAATAATAAGCAAAATGCTTAAAAAGGCACGATGATTCATTAAATACCATAACTGCATGATATATGCTTTCATTTTTTCTCCTTCTTTTCCTAATAAATCTTTATTTCATATGTATTTTGTGCAACTTACATAAACAATGCACGTCTTTTATTATAAACGTGCTTTAGGAGAGAAGCAAAATTTTCCTTAAATTTTGAAATAATTAATAAAAGTCTTTAATTCTATTGAAATTTTCCTAGTAATCTATTTATAAAAAAAGAGAGTCAGAATTCTGACTCTCTCTAAGTTAAATAATATTATTCTGCTTCTTTTAATCCCGCAATAAATTCAGCTAAAACTTGAAGCTCTTCATCAGTACCTGTAAATGTTCCAGCTGGCATACCACCACGGCCATTCACAATTACTTCTTGTACCTCTTCAGCTGTTAATTCATTGCCTAAAAGCATTGGACCTGATACACCAGCTAAGTCTCCACCGTGACAGCCAATACATGAAGCTTGTGCTTGGTAGATTTCATAGCCTTCAGAAGTTTCGTCAACTTCAACATCTGGCAATAGCCCTAAATGTTTGTCAGTAATTTCACCTTGCGCATCTACCGCATCCCAATCAGTTGCTTGTACAGATTCCCAAGTTGTATAAATAAGTGCTGCTACTGCTAACAACATGAAAGCTGTCGGTAATGGGCGTTTTGACGGGCGACGTTCAGGTGTTGTATCTAAAAACGGTATTAATGCTAATGCACCAAATGCAATACCTGGAATAACCATAGCTCCAATTACATTATATGGACCAGATGCATAAGTATATTTTAATAATTGGTACATCGATAAGAAATACCAGTCCGGTAACGGAATATAAGATGCATTAGTTGGATCTGCCGGACCCTCAAGTGGTGAAGGATGTGCGACAGTTAGTAGTAAATAACCGATTAAGAAAACTGCTCCAACCATCCATTCTTTTAATAAGAAGTCAGGCCAGAAAGCTTCTGTTTTCCCTGGATATTCGGTATAATCTTTCGGCACGTTCGGCATACGGTTATTCGCTTTTACACGTGAATCCCCTACGAACTTCATACCTTTTCCGCGTTGCATAGTGTCCCCTCCTTAAAAAATCATACAATTGGTTTCAGATCATAGAGGTCCTGAAATACCTTGGCGGCGGATCATAATAAAGTGAACTGCCAATAAAGCAAATAGTGCTGCTGGTAAGAAGAATACATGAATTGCAAAGAAACGAGTTAATGTTTGCGCACCAATAATTGTAGAATCCCCAGCTAAAAGTGTTTTTATTATTTCTCCTAAAAACGGAACAGATGCAGCAATTTCGATACCTACTTTAGTTGCAAATAACGCTTTCATATCCCATGGTAATAAATACCCTGTGAAACCTAAACCTAACATTATTGCAAAAATACCTACACCAACTAACCAGTTTAACTCACGTGGTTTCTTATACGAACCTGTGAAGAATACACGAAGTGTATGTAAGAACATCATAACGATTACTAGAGATGCCCCCCAATGGTGCATACCACGAACGATTTCACCGAATGCTACTTCGTTTTGTAAATAGTAAACTGATTTCCAAGCATTTTCTACGTCTGGTACATAGTACATCGTTAAGAACATACCTGATAGAATTTGAATAACTGTAATGAAGAAAGTCAATCCCCCGAAACAGTAAACGAATGCTGAAAAGTGATGGGCAGGGTTAACGTGCTCTGGCACTTCGTGGTCGGCAATATCACGCCAAATAGGAGTAATATCTAAACGTTCATCGACCCAATCATAAATTTTATTTAGCACTGTGTCGTACCCCCTAACTTATTTAGTTACTGTGTGTGTTTGCGATTTTTTTCCCAAGCATTAAGAAGCCATCATTTTCTGCCACTTCAAACATATCTAGTGGTCCAAGTGGTGGTGTACCTTTTACGTTTACACCTGATTTCTCATAACGTCCCGCGTGACATGCACAGAAGAACTGATCTGGGTGTGTTGGATCACTTGCCCAGTTTACAGTACAACCTAAATGCTTACATACAGGTGATATTGCGACGATTTGGTCGCCTTCTCTGTAAACCCAAGCTGCATCGGCAACCTCTGATTTATACCAACCATCTGTTTGTTCATACGAGAAGTCAACTTTTACTGGAACTTCTGTAATTTCAGCAGCTTTTTGACTTGTTTGTACAAAATCCCCTTCTTCTTTCGTTTGAAGAATTGGGTCAATTGCAAAACGAACCATCGGCATTAACATACCTGCAGCCATAAATCCACCTACGCCAGTAATCGTATACGTTAAAAATTGACGTCTTGTAACTCGATTCTTACTCATCCTTTTCCCCCCTCTTACTAAAAGGTCAGTCCAACGGACATATACTTTTAAAAATAGTAAATAACTAGGACATATCTATGATATATCAACTGAATAAGTTGGTCAATATAGCATTCATTTCCATATGTGTAGTTTGTGAACATTTAATGAAGGAAATAGAGCGTAATTATACCCATATATTTGTTAAATTTGGGATAACTTGTTTCAATTGATCTTCCAATATACGTTGTTTTACTGATTTATCCATAGATTCAAGGGGGATTGGAGGCAACCAAATAATATTTAAAAATTCTTTAAATTCTGTCCAACTATGGTCACAAGTTACAAAAATGATAGATTTAAATCCTGCATCCTTTAATTCTTGTTCAATTGTCGTAGGCAAAGTTTCAGATTTAGTGTTAACTGTATAGGAAAACGGTGGTAATAGCATAATACGGCCCTTGAATTGCTGTTCGATAAAATTTGTTAATGACATTAAATATTCTCCAGCAGAACTGCTTTGTTTCATTCCTTGCTCTGCAAAATCCAATTGTAAAAGAGGAACAATAGCGGTATCGATAAATTGCTTTTGTGCCTGGAATTGTTCTACATCAGTTACTTTAAAGTTCATTTTTATTCCTCCTGGGTCTTTTGAAGACTACGAAAATAGGCAATAAGTATTTTTTTGATAGTTATAGTCACTTCGTATATTTCAACGCCTGCAGTAAATTGGACAACTCGAAAAAGCGGTCTTTATCTCCTGCATCCAGCGCCTCATCAATCTCTCTCAAAAGCTGTTGTTCCTGAAACTCCAATACGCTATTCTCCAACAAACGTTGCGCTGCTAAACGGTCTTTCTCACTTATAAACAAGTCTTTAGGTACATATGGGTTTTCTTCCAGCACCGCCAAATACAAAGGATCTGGCGGAATGCTAGGGAAATTCAATTGAAAGTAGATAGATTCATGTGCATTGATGCGTAGATCATGAAAGGCTTTCTCTGCATCGGATGTCATAATATTTTCTTTATAAAATCTAAAAGGGATACTCGTCGTCTCAATTGTCGACATAACGATAGACCGTGGACAATAGTGTGCTTCATCAACGAAGTGAACATTTTCCAACAATTCATCATTACTTAATAAGTAATTTAATATCCATACCCCTTCACGCCTTTTTAATTGGAAATTTTTCAAAAACCATCTGATGAATAGCTTTTTATCATTCAGTGGTACGAAATAGGTCAACATGCAATCCTCCCTTTACTCAAAGCGTTCTAATAAATCAGTCCATTGTTGTTCTGAAGGTTGTAATTGTACAAGTCGCTCCACAACTTTTTTCGCTTCCTCACGTTTACCATCCTCAACTAAAAACAGATAATATTTCTCCAAGAATTCAACATCATCTTTAAATTCATTATATGCCTCTTTATAAATTTCGTATGCTTTTTCAAACTGTTCTTCTTCATTATAGGCATTGGCAACAAATGGATAGAGCGCGACCCATTCAAATTCATTTTGCTGCAGCTGTTCATATAGTGAAATAATTTCTTCAAAGCGCTGTTCTGTACTATATACCGACATTAATATTAAAATTGCCTCCATATATTCCGGATCTAATGCAATCGCTTCATGCAGATATTCAGTTGCTTCCTGTATCTTACTGTTTTTAATCGCCATCTTCCCGGCAAATAAATACAATGACTTGTCATACTCATCGCGTTTTAAGCCCTCTTTTATAGCCTTAAGTGCTCGGTCATTGTCTTCAAGCATTGCATAGCTTTCCGCTAACAATAAGTAGGCTGAGAAATAATCCGGATCAAGCTCCTTTAAATCTTCCAATTGTTTTATAGCGAGTTCATATTTTTCTGTTTGGAATGCAGCATAGGCTGAGCCAAATAGTAAATCGGCTGTTACTTCTTCTTCCAATGCCTCCATATAATAATCCAACGCTCGTTCATATCCTGCTCCGGCACGGTAAACCTCTGCAAGGCGTTGGGCTAATATTATACCAGCAAATTTTTTGTCAATTGTGTAGAGTTCTTCATATATACGAACTGCTTCAGAAAATCTCCCAGTTTCGAATAATAATTCTGCTTTCGCAAATTGCAGTAAAGGCTCATGAGGCAAAATCTGTAATGCTTCATTAATACGCTGTTCCGCTACTTCAAATAACCCTTGCATTTGATAGTAATCTGCTAAAACTAAAAGCGCCTGTGGATATTCTGGTGCATCATCTGCAATACCCATCAGTAAATCGAGCGCATTATCCTCTTCACCCATTTCTATTAAAACGCTTGCGCGATCAATTGAAATCTGAGCTTCCTCCGGAAATAAAAATTGTAAATGCTCGAAAACTTTGTCTGCTTCATTTAAAAATCCATAATGCATTAGTGCCTCTGCAACTTCATATTGTGCTGCTGGTTCAGCCTCCATTAAAAATGATTCAAGAAGAGTATTTACTTGCTCTAAATTACCTTCTTGAATCGCCTGTAGTAATTGTTCCATAAGTCGTTCACCTTTTTCTTTTGTTTTCAATATTTATGCTACATGACTGAATGGCGCTTCTCAAGGAAAAGCTTTGCCATATATCATTATTTATTGAAATCAAACTTTTAAACCTTCCTAAATATCATATTTCTAAAAAAATTGCCCCTAGCATACAACTTAAACTAGAGACAACACAATGTTCTATTAATTATTTTCATATAGTATACACGCAAGTTCCTCGGACAGTATCAACATTCCAATGTGCTCTTTCTTCATTTTCATCGCAAATGGACGGCGAATGGCTTTAATAGTCCAATTGCATATGGATTTTTTTGTTAATGAAATCATTGATACTTTATAGTATACATAGAATCATCAGTAGTTATAGGCTCTTGAAAATTTAAAGGAAAGCGACAATTTTGCCGCTTTCCTTTTATTTCGATAATCTATTCAAATGTTCAAAAAATGTAGGGTAGGAAACTGCGATACAGTCTGCGTCATCCAGTGTAACTTCTCCGTCTGCAATTAATGCAGCTACAGCACCCATCATACCGATTCGGTGATCACCGTATGTTTTTAAGGAAGCTCCAGTTAATTTCGTTGGACCTTCAATAATCATTCCACCATCTGTCGCTTCAATATTGGCACCTAGTTTTTTCAGCTCATTCACAACTGCATCGATGCGGTTTGTTTCTTTTACCTTTAGTTCTTCAGCATCTTTAATAACCGTTTTACCCGCTGCTTGTGTTGCCAACAGAGCGATAATTGGAATTTCGTCGATTAGACGAGGGATAATTGCCCCCTCAATTACTGTGCCTGTAAGTTGCGATGTTTCAATTGTAATGGTTGCAGTGGGTTCTGCTGCATTTGCATCATCGATTTCGATTGTCATATTGGCACCCATATTTTGAAGCACTTGCAGGATTCCGTCCCGTGTTTCATTGACCCCTACGTTTTGCAGTTCAATGTGGCTATTAGTAGTAACGGCGCCCGCTACCAAGAAAAAGGCTGCTGATGAAATATCGCCTGGTACGTTCACATGTGTCCCCGTTAGCTCTTGCCCACCTTCAAATGACACAACTCCGTCTATCACCGTTACGTTTGCACCAAACTGACGTAGCATACGCTCTGTATGGTCACGGGATACTTCACTTTCTCGAACAATGGTCGTACCTTGCGCCCGAAGCCCTGCTAATAGGATAGCCGACTTTACTTGTGCACTTGCTACAGGCATAGTGTAATCAATCGCTTGTAATGGACTACCTTGAATCGCAAGTGGTGTATATTGCCCGTTTTCCCGACCTGCAATTTGTGCACCCATTAAACGAAGCGGATCGGCTACACGGCGCATTGGACGTTTTCCAATTGAAGCATCGCCTGTCATAACTGTATGTAGCGAGGTACCTGATAAAATGCCGAGCATTAATCGTGTGGTTGTACCTGAATTCCCTGTGTATAATACTTCTTTCGGTTCTGTCCAATTATCAATACCTGGACTGTCTATTGTCACATTTGTTCCGTCTACTTCAATTTCAACACCTAATTTTTTAAAGCAGTCAATCGTACTCAAGCAATCTTCACCTAATAAAAAGCCGGTTACTGTTGTCCTGCCTTTTGCAATTGAGCCGAACATAACCGAGCGATGTGAAATGGATTTATCCCCCGGTACTGTAATGTTCCCTTGTAATGACACCTGTTCATATTGTAACTTTTTTGAACTCATGCTCCGAATCCCTCCTTAGAAAAATACATCCCGCCTTTTAAAAGCGAGATGTGTCCTTATGAAATATACGTATCGTACTTTGCCTTCTGTGCAATACATTGTGCTGCACGCTCACGGTCTTCATTTGTTTGGAAGCTGATTACTAAAATACCGAATACGTCAACTCGTGTTTCGACAATGCGTATATTTGTAATACTTATATTATCTTCTGCCAAAAAGCCCGTCACTTCCGAAATAACACCTGGATAATCGGGGATGTCTACATATAAATCATAGGGCATATACAATGCTCCGTTAGCGATTGGCAGGCTGTCACGAACATCACGTGCATCGCTAAAATACGCTTCAATTGCCTTTTCATCACCATTATCCAATAACTGACGAACACGATTCATTTCATCAAGCCAAGTATCAAGCTGTCCGACAAGCTCTTTTCGGTTTTGCAACGTAATATCACGCCATAATGCGGGATTTGATGAAGCAATGCGCGTAATATCACGAAAACCTCCCGCTGCCAAAGAGGATGTCATTGGATAGGATTTCTTTTCGAAATTCAATTGATGTACAAGTGATGCAGCGATGATATGCGGAAAATGACTAACAACAGCTGTCATATGATCATGGATTTTCGCATCTACAACAACCATTTTCCCTAACGTAAACTTCAGCAAATTATCAAGCATTGCTAGCTTTTCGATTTCTTCGCCTTCATTTGGTGTTAGCATATAATAGGCATTTTCCAACAGATAAGGCTTCGCAGCAGTAATCCCACTTTTATGGGAGCCTGCCATCGGATGCCCCCCGATAAACGTAATGCCTAATTCTTTCAGTTCTTTTGCCTTGTCCATAATTTGTGTCTTCGTACTACCGGTATCGGTAATAATGACACTTTTCTTCAATTCCCATGATTTTAACTGCTCCATAAACTGGAGTGTCACGTTTACAGGTGTACCAAAAATAATAACATCTGCCTCTTTTGCAAATTCAGCCGGATCTTCTACAACTTCGTGTACAACCTTTAATGTGCTAGCTAATTGTCTCGTTTGTTCATGGTAGTCGTAGCCATACACTTTCGTACGCGGAGCCTTTTGAAGAGCTAACGCAACTGAACCACCTATTAGCCCTAATCCGATTACGAAAACATTACGTGTCATGCAAATACTCCTTGTTCTGTTAATACATCTTCAAGCAATTGTAAAAACTTCGCGTTTTGAGCTTCTGTCCCAATCGTAACTCGTATATAACCTTCCAACCCAAGTGCGGCACCACTGCGGATAATAAATCCGCGCTTCATCATTTCTTCAAACACTACGTTACTATCCGCCTTCACTTCGAACATAATAAAGTTTGTTTGAGATGGGAAATAGTTTAATCCATGACGCTCGCAAAATGCCACATATTGTTTTTTGCCGATTTCATTCGCTTCACGACAGCTCGCAATAAACTCCTGATCTTGTAAAGCAATTTGCGCAACCTGCTGGCTTAGAACTGTATTGTTAAATGGCGCACGTACTGGGTCCAACTTTGCAATAACTTCTGCTTGAGCAATACCATATCCCACACGGAATGATGCCAAACCGTAAGCTTTTGAAAACGTGCGAAGTAAAATTAAATTCGGATATTCTCGGAAATAATGCAGTGTATCCTTATAGGTTTTATCATTTACATATTCAATGTAAGCCTCATCTAACACTACAAAAACATCTTTAGGTACTTTCGTTAAAAATGCACTTAATGCTTCATCCGTCACAATTGTTCCTGTAGGATTATTCGGATTGCAAACCCAAACGACCGATGTTTTATCATCAATGGCAGCGAGCATCGCATCCAAATCATGCACACCTTCTTTCAAAGGGACTTTACGCACTTCTGCACCTTCAATGTCCGCATTATGCCAGTACTGAGAAAAAGATAAATCCGCCATCACGGTATTCACGCCTGGATATAATAATGCTCGCGTTATAATAGCAATTAAATCATCAGAACCATTTCCTAAAATCAATTCCTTTTCCTCAACACAATAAAAGTTCGCTAAAGATGTGCGTAAGCTTTGTGCATAGCCATCTGGGTATATCGCATGATTTGATTGTTGCGCCTGTAAAAATTGTCGCACCTTTGGGGAACTGCCAAAGGGATTTTCATTGGAAGCGAGCTTTATAACTTCATCCAATCCGAAAAGTTTTTTTACTTCTTCAATCGGTTTTCCCGGTTGGTAAGCTTTCATGCCAAATAACTGTTGTTTCCACTTCATCATTAACGTCTCCTCTAACTGGCGATTATTTCACTAAATCTGGTCGTAATTTTACTGCGTCCTCTAAATAGACATGACAGATTTCATGCTGTGGTGTATTTGTATTAACGTGCAACAAAACGCGTATACATAATGGCAACGCACCAGGTACATCCATCTCGTGCATACACATTATCGGTACAAACTGCCACCCTGGCATTGTGCGTACTGACTTTGCAGGAAAGGCAGAATGGATATCGGGTGTTGTTGAAATTGTAACAGATGCAATATTTTCCGGTTCAATATTGTTTTGCTTGGCAACTTCTTTTACAAGTCTCGCTGTTTCACCCCATACGTATTCAGCTTTATCTTCAGCAATTGTTATTGCCCCACGTATTCCACGAATCATTGTTGCACCTCCTCCAGTAATGCTCTTAATTGTTGATCAATCTGTTCACATTTTTCAAGTTCAACTTTTTGAACGAATGGATGACCGATTGTATCTAGCAATACGAACTGTAATTGTCCGTAGTCTGCTTTTTTATCTTTCAATAAATACTCTGTTAACTGTTCAAATGTAAATTCATGGACTGCTTCAAAAGGATAGCCGTTCTCTAAAGCAAACTGCAAAAAGCGCTTCGTAAATTGATGGTTTACCTTACCGTATTGTTCACTTAAAAGTAAAGTATACAGAAGACCAATCATGACAGCTTCGCCATGTGCCACTCGACCATAGCCTGCTGCAGCTTCAATTGCATGCCCATACGTATGACCTAAATTTAAAAATTTACGTACAGATTGTTCTGTTTCATCCTGCTCAACAATCTTCGCTTTTACTTGTATGCCATGCGCTAAATAGTTAACCAACGTCTCTTCCGGAAGTTGCGTTACAAATTCGCCTTCCAAAAGCTCCTCAACCCATTGCGCATCTGAAATTAAAGCATGCTTAATTACTTCTGCCATCCCTGAGCGTACTTCTTTTTCATTTAAACTATGTAAAAACGTAATGTCATAAATAACTGCTTCCGGCTGATAAAATGCACCAATCATATTTTTCCCGAGGGCATGATTGATTGCTGTTTTTCCTCCAACCGCTGAATCATGAGCCAAAATTGTAGTCGGCACTTGGATAAACGGAATGCCCCGCATATAAGTCGAGGCAACAAATCCCGCCAAATCACCTACCGCGCCACCACCAAACGCAATAATAAGAGACTTCCGTGTACATTTTTGTTCTAATAAAAATGTTTGTACGGTATTATAGTTTTCAAAGCTTTTACACGTTTCCCCCGCTGGCATTACATGGAGATGGTATGCATGCGGAAAGTTGGCTTCAAAATAGTCCTTCTGTGAATGCCAAACATTTTCATCTGTCAGCACTACTATTTTATCTGCCTTTGCAAATAAGTAGTCAAGTGCTGTCGTTGCTTCTTTCAATATGCCCTTCCCAATCGTTACATCGTACGAGTGAGATGCAGCCCGAACTGGAATCTTCATATTAAAACCCCTTTGTATACTGTCGCATTTCATCTAATTGTGCTTTTAGCTGCGGCAACTGATCACTATGGAACTGTTCTACAATCGCCTTAGCAATTTCCCAGGCAATAACATGTTCGGCCACAATCGACGCTGCTGGCACTGCACAGCTGTCAGAGCGCTCAACACTTGCTTTGAAAGGCTCTTTCGTTTCGATATCGACACTTTGCAATGGTTTATATAATGTAGGTATTGGCTTCATTACCCCTCTTACAACAATCGGCATACCTGTAGACATACCGCCTTCAAGACCGCCTAGACGATTTGTTGCACGAGTATAGCCTTTTTCCTCATCCCATAAAATTTCATCATGTACTTCCGATCCCTTTTTACGTGCCATTTCAAATCCGATTCCAAACTCAACACCTTTAAATGCATTGATGCTTAACATAGCTCCTGCAAGCTTTGAATCTAATTTACGGTCGTAATGTACATATGATCCGATACCAGCTGGCAAACCTTCTACAATGACTTCAACGACACCACCGATTGAATCACCGGCCTGTTTGGCTTCATCAATTGCTTCCACCATTTTCGCCGAAGCTTCCGGATCTAGACAGTAGCAAGGATCCTGTTCAACAATTGCGCGTATTTCGTCTGCAGTTTTACCTTCCAATAAGTTCTGATCCGCTTTGATGCCTACAATTTCAGTTACATGTGCAACAATTGATATGCCTAGTTCATTTAGCAATGCTTTTGCAACAGATCCGACTGCCACCCGAACCGTCGTTTCACGAGCGCTCGAGCGTTCTAACACGTTACGTAAATCTCTATGACCATATTTCATTCCACCTACTAAGTCCGCATGTCCTGGACGTGGACGTGAAATTTGGCGTTTGATCTCAGATGGATCAATATCTTCCGGCAATTCTTCTGCGCCCATGATTTTTGTCCAATGCTTCCAGTCATCATTCGTTACTACTAACGCAACTGGAGAACCTAACGTCTTACCGTGACGAACTCCCGAAACAATTTCTACAGTATCAGTTTCAATCTGCATGCGGCGTCCGCGACCATGGCCTCCTTGACGACGTTTTAAATCATAATTGACCTTTTCTGCGGTAATCGGTAATAATGAAGGCAACCCCTCAATAATTGTTGTTAGTTGTGGTCCGTGTGACTCACCTGCTGTTAAATAACGCATTAAACACTTTCTCCCTTCAACTCGCTAAAGTATGTATTTTTCACTATAACATATTTTATACTAAATAACAGTACTGATTCACCTAACTAATATGTCATTTTAGAATATTCTGAACGTTCTAACTAATAAACGGCACAATTATAAGCAAATAAAACAAAAATACACTTTTCGCTATATTATACGAAAAGCGCATTAATATGTAGCTTTAAAAGTATTCCACAGCAGTCTTCAACATTTTCAAAAAGCTATATTATTTTTTTCGGTAAAAGAATGTATCCTCAACTTCAAGGTCATATTTGGCTGGATTAAAAATCTGCTCAGTTGACCCAACAAATAATATTCCGCCTGATCGCAATGCTTTACTAAAGCTAGCATAAATTTGATCTTTTGCTTCTTCTGTAAAGTAAATCATCACGTTTCTACAAACAATTAAGTCAAAATTAGACTCATAGTTATCCTTCAATAAATTGTGTTTCTTAAAAGTAACTGTACGTTTAATTTCATCTTTAACTTTATAGAATTGTTCTTCCTGGTTAAAGTACTTTGCTTGTATTGGCTTCGGTACCTCTGCAAGAGAACGCTCGGGATACAGTGCCAATTTTGCTTTTTGGAGTACATTTTCATCCAAATCCGTTGCCAAAATATTTATTTGGGATAAAGGCAAATGATGAGATAGTACCATTGCTAAGCTATAAGGCTCTTCACCTGTGGAGCAGGCTGCACTCCATATTTTTAAACGTTTATTCGATTGCAGCAATAAAGGGAAAATTTTATTTTGTAATACTTCCCAACGCTTACCATTTCGATAAAATTCA
This sequence comes from Solibacillus ferritrahens, assembly GCF_037027585.1. Taxonomy (NCBI): domain Bacteria; kingdom Bacillati; phylum Bacillota; class Bacilli; order Caryophanales; family Caryophanaceae; genus Solibacillus; species Solibacillus ferritrahens. Next base: position 14,520 of record NZ_JAXCLE010000029.1, read on the forward strand.
GAAACATTGATTGTCATGCGATCCAAAAATTCATTCATCAAGTCCCGATCTTTTTCCAGAGCCGAAAGAAAATCAACGAAGTTTCCGAAGCCTTTCTTTTCATACAATGATGTTAACCGGCGTTTCATCTGCGCTTCTTTATATAGAGCTAGATCAATGCCCGTTTTGCGCTTAATGCCATTTATAAATTGAACATAATCTGACATTGTCCATCTTTCCCCTCATCTAACGTATGCCTATTATAGCCGAAAATCCTACTTCCCGAAACAGATTTTGTGCATAAAGGCTATTCAGTGCGTCTATCGAGCAAAAGCTGTTTTGACTGTTCGAGCTCAAGCTTCATTTTTTCCGTTTCAGAATCATAGCTTTGTAAACGGATTTGTTCAAGTTGTGTCTCTTTTTCCAACATTTTAATCTGTAATTTCAAGGTAGATCGTTTATGGGCTGTAAGAATCGCCGTTAAAGAAATTAAAGCTCCTGAACCAAAAATTATACAGATAATAATAATATCTTCCATTCGTCACATTACGCTCCCTTAAAAAATATTTTGCTTGCTGCTCGATGATTCGTTTTCAATTAAAATTTGTTTCGTATGTTCTAGTTCTAACTTCATCTTGGCTGTTTCTTTATCGTAATTTTCCAATCGAAGTTTTTCAAGCTCAATTTCTTTGTCTAGACGCTTTAGGTCAATTTTTTTGTTTCTCGTATACGTATCTGTAAGAATTCCAACGACAGCGATAATTGTAATCATAGTCCAAAACATTTATGTCACTCCTTTATTCCTATTACGAATTATGCGGGAAAATAGTTTCATTATTAAAATTATTATAGCACTTAAACATCCTTAATTTTTAATTATTTTCAGGATTTGGTTAAATTAACAAATGAAAAAAACCACCACTTAAAAAGTGATGGCTTAATGTATGTTCTAATTATTCAGCTAAGCCTTCTGGGAACCATAAACCGATTTCACGTTCAGCAGAAGCTAAAGAGTCAGAACCGTGGATTACGTTGTGAGATAAAGTTACAGCGTAGTCACCGCGGATTGTACCAGGAGCTGATTCTTCTGGCTTTGTAGCACCCATCATGATACGAGATAATTGGATAACGTTTTCGCCTTCCCAAACCATACCGAATACTGGACCTGAAGTAATGAAGTCTACTAATTCACCGAAGAAAGGACGCTCAGCGTGCTCTGCATAGTGTTTTTCAGCTAATTCACGAGTTGGTGACATTAATTTTGCTCCGCGCATTACAAAACCGCGACGCTCAAAACGATCTACGATATCACCAATCACTTGACGTTCTACGCCATCTGGTTTAACCATTAAAAATGTTTTTTCGATTGCCATTATAAACACTCCCTAAATTTGAGTAAAAGGTTTTACACCTACCGATAAATATTACCAAAATCCTACTCAAACTGCAACAAATATTAGATTTGGCTATAATTTGGTGCATATTCAGGATTTTCGCTTGCCCATAAATAGAGCAATATCTCGCAACTTTTTCTTCATCGGATGATTGGGTAATGCCTCTACTTCTTTTAATGCTTTTTTTAAGTATAGATTACTGATTTTAGTCGCTTCTTTTATCGCATCCGAATTACGTACGAGTGCAAGCATATTTTGACGCTCCTGCTCAGTTAATCCCGTCGTTGATACTTTTGCTAAGTATGGTGCAAGTAATGGATTGTCCTTCATTAATAAAATAGGCAATGTAACATTTCCTTGCATTAAATCACTTCCAGCCGGTTTTCCGAGCTGTTTATCTGTTGCTGTGAAATCTAAAATATCATCTACTATTTGAAAGCTCATGCCTACAAAATATCCGTATCGCTTTAGGTGGCGCACTGTTTTCTCATCAGCACCGCTCACTACTGCACCTAATTCACAGCTTGACTCGATTAACAACGCTGTTTTTCGTTTAATACGACGGAAATAATCTTTCAAATTTTGATCTAAACGAAACTTATCCTCGATTTGAATGACTTCACCATTTACTAGTTCTACCATTGTTTTCGCTAATATTTGATGTGCCCTCGGATTTTCAATGCTTGTTACATATTCCAATGCACGTGCAAATATAAAATTCCCTGTATACATCGCTACACGGTTATTCCACTGCGCTTTTACCGTTTCCCGTCCGCGACGCATATCTGAATCATCAATCACATCATCATGTACTAATGATCCCATATGAATTAATTCCAGGGGGACGGCGATATTTTTCATTCGCTCAATATTATAGTCACCAAATTTGGCACTTAGTAACGTAAATACTGGTCGAATTCGTTTACCACCAGCTTGCAGTAAATGAATAGAGGCATCATTCAATAAGTGTGAAGATGAATTCAACGCTTGTTCTAATTCGTTTTCGATGATTTCTATATCTGATTTGATATCCGCATATAGCATTTTGATTTTCATCTTTTCCACGCGTCAAAACCTACTCCCACTATTATTTCTTTTTAAAACCCATGTGCATAGCTGCTGCCCCACCGCTATATGGTTTATATGTGACATTTTCATACCCAGCTTCGCGGAACATTTGCGCTAATTTTTTCATGCCAGGAAAGTCTTTTGCCGACTCCTGAAGCCATGAATATTCTTTATAGCTTTTTGCAAATAATTTCCCGAAAATCGGCATGACATAGTTAAAGTAAAAACGGAAAAGTTGACGATATACCGGTATTTCAGATTGTGAAGTTTCCAGACAAACTACCATTCCCCCTGGCTTAACGACACGATTCATTTCACGCAATACTTCCATATAATCAGGTACGTTTCGCAAACCAAAGCCAATCGTTACATAGTCGAATGTATTATCTTCAAATGGAAGCTCCATTGCATTTCCATGAATTAACTCTATGTTTTGAATATTTTCTGTTTTTTGCTTACCGACTTTCAGCATGTTCTCACTAAAGTCCAGCCCTTTTACAACACCTTCTTCACCTACTGCCTTTGAAAGAGCAATAGTCCAGTCAGCAGTACCGCAGCATACGTCCAGGCATGTGGAACCCTTTTTAACGGCCATACGCTTCATCGTATCTTCACGCCATCCTACATGCATTTGAAAGCTGATAACGGAGTTCATTTTATCGTAGTTTTCTGAAATGTTTTCAAACACTTCATGAACATGTTCTTCTTTCGATTTTGCCATTTTTTCAAAACCTTTCTAAATTCACTACAAAGTGATGTATTGCTCAATGGAATGTTTTAAATCATCGTGGATATTGCTTTGCTTCAAAACTTCTAATGCCCGTTGTTTTCGGGTAATCAGTTGCCCATGCAGCCTTTCCATTGTTGATTCAAGAACAGTTGGATTATCAGCTAAGGCCAATGCTCTATACAGAAAACCTTGTTTTTTATCCTGTATCAATCCATATTCTTTTTTCAAACGAATAAATGTCAATGTATTTTCCATAAGTTCAGTATAGGCATTGTAACCGTATACATCATAGTATTGCGAAATCAATGCACTTTCAATTACCGTTAAACTATGAACCCATTGCTCAACGGAACGAGTTACCGTCTCATAAATGCGTATTTGATGCTCACAGCGATCTACAATTCCTTTAGACAATTTTTGAATTAGTCTAATATTACCGGACTGTGCAAGTAGTTGATAATAGCGACCACTATAATAATCTCCCGACAGGACAATGAGTTGCTGTTCCTTACTTGTAGCATCTACTTCCAATACCTTTTCGTGTTCCAGAAGCGATGCATGTACAATACCAACAGTTACTGCACTTACTTTATGGTCGTCAGTCATTGCAGCCCCATTCAAAAAAGGGAGCTGGATAAAAAACAATTGTTCTTCTTGTAACGTAGGTTGTCCAACATTTTGAAGTAATGCTCTATGATGAACATGCTGTAGAATATTTGATTGTAACGTTTGAACCGACTGTATAATAGATGTTGCACTCATAGAAATTACTCCATTTCAATGTTTTAAAGCATATTATCAGAATTTTTATATAAAATTTGTGCTTTTGCATTCATTATTTTTTACTTTGGATTGTTCCATGGGCAGAATGAATTTTTGCTTTGCCACGAATTTTCATCGCAGATGTATGCTCGGTAAACTGGGCAATCATTACTTCACCTGCATCCAATTTTTCAGAATGGTGAAATTTCGTATCGGTACCACGAGTTAGACCAATTACATGTACACCATCTTCTTCTGCTTCGATAATAATATAATCTGGTTGCGCCATTTGATAATCCCCCACCTGTTAATTTCTTTGTTTATAATACCATATTTTTTCGACTTATTTCATTTGGATGAAAGTAATCACTTCATTGCGCTTCGTATCATCTTCTTCATAAACACCGCGCGCGACTGCCGTCAGAGTTTTAGAACCAGGTTTTTTCAATCCACGCATTGTCATACACATATGCTCGGCCTCAACAACAACATAGACGCCTTTAGGATTTAACATTTCCATAATAGTATCTGCTACAGTCGAAGTTATGCGTTCTTGTAGCTGTGGACGGCGTGCAACAGATTCCAGGCAGCGTCCTAGCTTGCTTAAACCGGCTACCTTACCGTCTTTTGGTATGTATGCTATATGGGCAGTACCATAGAAAGGAACTAAGTGATGCTCGCACATAGAGAAGAACGGGATATCCTTTACCAATACAAATTCTTCGTGGTCTTCATGAAAGACTGTACTAAAATAATCACGTGGATCTTCATTTAAACCACTGAACATTTCTGCATACATTTTTGAAACACGTTTTGGCGTATCAAGTAATCCTTCACGCTCTACATCTTCTCCTACTGCCTCTAAAATCATTTTTACTGCTTCTTCTATCTTTTTTAAATCGACATTTGCCATGGAAATCAGGTCCTCCTAGAAACCAAAACGTTTTTATGTATACGTCTATCTATATTTATTCTCATTAAATGCTGTTATTTTCGTTATAAAATACACTCTTGAATCGTAGCACATTAGACGCGTAAGTTCAAAAGAGTTCTACTTTTTTTAGCATAGTTATTCAAAAACAAAAAGAAATAAACCGAAGCTCTAAATTCCCCGTCAAATTCCGAAACCAATTCGGCGGTCTAACTCGTAAGAACAGAGGAATTGGCACTGTAGCCTAAACGAAAACCAACCTTATTAATCGATTACCAAAAGCACAACGAGCCTATCATTTCCAGGCATCAAAAAAGAGTAGCCCTCAGTTAGACTGAGAGCTACTCTATGTACTTCCAGAGGCTGAATTATTTTACAGCGTCTTTAAGTGCTTTACCTGGTTTAAAAGCAGGTACTTTCGAAGCAGCGATTTCGATTTCCTTACCTGTTTGTGGGTTACGACCTTTACGCGCTGCACGCTCACGAACTTCAAAGTTACCAAAACCGATTAATTGTACTTTGTCACCCTTTGCAAGAGCATCTTGAATTGTATCAAATACAGCTTCAACTGCTTTAGAAGCGTCCTTTTTAGAAAGACCTGCAGCTTCAGCAACAGAGTTTACTAATTCTGTTTTATTCACACCATTCACCTCCTCTCAAAGGGTCATGAATCTAAATCCTGTAAAAAGATTAACATACAGAAAACCGCTACGCAACTGAATTCATTCATGTTTCGCTTATATTTTAACTTTTTTTGCAAAAAAACAGAAATTACAGGACAATTCACCTATAAAAGTGAACGGTCCTGTAATTTTTCTATCACGATATTTTACTGAATACTAAATAATAAATGTTATTAAACCTCTTTCTCCTTCATTTATTAATCTTTCCAACATTAAACGCATTCTGTTTTTTGCATGAGTCGGGACACCACTCATTTTATAGCGGATACTTTCTGTTAATACTTCATGTAGAGGGGTACCAAATAATTGAGTTTGCCATAATGCCTGACGATCATATTCATACGCATGTTGCAAATCTTTCAGCAAATGCTGGCTATGAAACTCTGAGCCAATTAATGGTGAAAATTCTGCTTCCATATCTATACGAATAATATGGTAGGATGGAGCAGTTGCTTTCATTCGTACTCCATAGAAATTATTTTGCTCAATTAATTCAGGCTCAGTAGGAGTAAATTCGTCCATTGCAGGCAATGTAACACCATAGCCATTTTCCTTCGCCTGTTCAATTGCTTCACGGAATCTGCTTTGTGCCGCTTTGGCTTCTGCTGCCTCCTTTATAAATAAAAGCCATTCTTTTTTCGATTCAACTGGTTTATCGAGCCACTCTGCACACGCTTCTTTATAGTAATCGTTATGGATATTGACACGTAACGTAGCAATTCCTTGCCCAGCATCAATGTTTTCCACCGTACAGCTTTCTATAAAGTCAATTTCACGGAGCAATTGACTTGCAGCTTCTACATCACGAATTTTCATCGCATCATCTTGTAATTGTGACGTAGCAAATGATAATGTTTCATTTAAATGATGATGCTCATCCAACACATCCAACCAATCTGGCTTTTCTACCTGAATCTCATTTACATTAAATTCAAATAGTGCTTCTTGCAAAATCATCATAACGTCGTTTAATTGCATTTGTTGAATAGCAGTCGGAATTACAGGTACATCATATTTTTGAACTAATTCCTGCTGTAGTTTCTGTGTATCAGCCGAATGTGGGGCTGTACTATTAAGTACAATAACGAATGGTTTTCCGATTTCCGTAAGCTGCTCAATAATTTGCTTCTCTGCTTTTTCTACAGCCGCCCGTGACATTCCATTTACCGTTCCATCTGTCGTTACGACAATCCCGATATTGGCATGGTCACGAATAACTTTATCTGTTCCGATTTTTGCAGCTTCCTGAAAAGCAATTGCTTCATTATGCCATGGTGTTTGCACATATTTTGGTCCGGACTCGTCTTCATAACCCTTAGCTCCCTCAATTACATATCCAACACAATCTACAAATCGCACACGGAATGGTATTGAACTTTCTCCAAATGCAACAGTAGTTCCCTGAGCAGGAACAAACTTCGGCTCTGCCGTCATAATCGTAGGTCCAGGAGAACTTTGTGGAAGCTCATCCATTGCACGCATACGGTCTTCCGCATTCTCAATATTAGGCAATATCACGCCTTCCATGACCTTTTTAACAAACGTCGACTTACCAACACGAACTGGTCCTACTACACCAATATAAAGATCACCATTCGTACGTTCCGCCAGTTGCTGAAAAATATGCTCGCTAATCGTATTGCCTCCTTTATATGCCTTAATCTTCTGTTTCCAGTTAAAGTATTCATTATCAAAACACTATATGTATATCTGGTTATAAATATGAAAAATGGTGTACTAAAAGTTTCACCTTTTTGTACACCATTTCCGTTATTTTTCTTTTTTTGTTGGATCATACATAATGATTGGCTCATTGTTTTCATCTACTGTGTAGGGCAGCGAATATGCCGGAACTACCGGAAAATTATCCACTAAAATTTCACGTATGTCGTCTCCAGGTTGCGCGACAATATCGTTATCTTTCATATACGTATATAAATCAATTGAATAATCAACGTATAAATCCCCTTCTGCGGATACAACAATCGGTAATTGATTATTCGAATACGGACTCTGAACTGTCACATTTTCTTTATAGCCAATATTTTCAAAGTTAATTGTATAGACATGCTCTGCCACTTTATCTTTAAATTGTGGATATTTAGTCCCTTTAAATCGAATATTAATTTCACGTATACGCTCAGGTGTACGTAAATCAACAAGCTTTACAGTAGGGTTTTCTTCCGGATTCCATATAATATACTGGAATATCCCACCCTTTTCATAGGCATTCTGTGGTGGAGAACCAATATATTTTGGAACAAGTTTTTCAAAATCAATTAAATATTTAATGAAGATGTCTGTGTCCTGGTCGCGTGTTTTAATTGGTAACACCCCAGTATCTTCACGGTACTCATTAACAGCCCGCTGGACGCCTGCAAGCATATCGACATCAGGTCTTAAGCTGGATTGATCGAAGTTAGCCGATGAGCCACATCCTGCCAACAACAATGTGACTATTGATAACAGCACAAACCATTTTGATAATTTCATAATATGTATTCCCCCTATCTTAGTTCGGCCATGTTAATATGACAAGCACCATCAATAATGTACCGATAAAAAACATTACATAGGCAACAAGTTTAAGTAAAATCGATAAAAACATATTATGTATCCATTTACGGACTGCTGTAATTATTAATAATGAAGCTAATAATAAACCAATTGAATAAAACGAAACCCACATAACATCCAATGCATGCATAGTAGCTAAAGGTCCGCGCGCAGAGTTTAATAGTAGATTTGACATTGGGTTCATCGATTGTAGAATGTGCTGCACTGTTAAAACCGCCTTTCTATAAATTTTCGCGTTATTCCGCTAATAATTATAGCCTTTTCAGGTAAAAAAAAACAGGAGGCATACAAGTATCCCTCCCTATTTGTGACAAATTATTAAATTTTAAAGATTTAGCCATCTTAAAATAAGGCGATTAGCTCATTTCATCGATTTCGCTTTTTTTCGTTCGCAGCATTAAAGATTCAACTAATGCTTTTGGTTCCATATCGTTAAATAACACATCGTACAGCGCTGATGTAATAGGCATCGAAACTTCGTATTTTTGGGATAATTGATAAGCTGCTTTTGTCGTACGCACCCCTTCGACAACCATACCCATCTCTTCCAACACCTGCTCAAGCTTCATTCCTTTTCCAAGCATATTACCTGCCCGCCAGTTACGTGAATGGACACTTGTACAAGTTACGATTAAGTCACCCATCCCTGTCAGCCCTGCAAATGTAAAAGGATTACCACCCATTTTTACACCGAGACGTGTTATTTCCGCTAAGCCACGTGTAATAAGAGCCGCCTTTGCATTATCGCCAAAATTCAGACCATCCGTCATACCCGCTGCAAGAGCAATTACATTTTTGAGGGCCCCACCTATTTCAACACCAATGACATCATCATTCGTATACACACGCAAATAGTGGTTCATAAACAGATCCTGCACCTTTTCCGCTGCCTTTAAATTTCGGCAAGCGGCAGTTACCGTTGTAGGATGCTGCAGCACAACTTCCTCTGCGTGCGAAGGTCCTGAAAGTACAACGATGTCACTTACGACATCAGGTGCTAAGCTTTCTTTCATTAACTCAGAAATACGCATTAATGTATCTGGTTCTATTCCTTTTGAAACATGTACAAATAAAGATTTGCCAGTAATATATTTCGAAATATTCTCACAAACTTCACGGATTCCTTTTGTTGGTACAGCCATGACGATTGTTGATCCGTGCTTTGCTGCTGTTGCTAAATTTGAAGTTGCCTTTAAATTCTGTGGCAGCACGGTATTGGGTAAATATTTTTTATTCGTATGCTGTTCATTTATTTCGTTCGCCTGGTCTTCTCGATGAGACCAAATTAACGTATTATGTCCGTTTTCCGCCAAAACGATTGCCAGGGCAGTACCCCAGGAGCCTGCGCCTAAAACTACTACATTTTCCATTAATAAACCCCCAATTTCACTTAAAGTTCCTTATTATAATTTCCTTCAAGCTAAATTCCCTTTATGTACAAAAACGCTAGTTCATTTTCATAAACTAGCGCCCTGTACATTTAATTAGTCACGAGCACGTGTAATAAGACGTATTGGAGTTCCTTCGAAGTCGAATGTCTCACGAATACGGTTTTCCAAGAAGCGCTCGTATGAGAAGTGCATCATATCAGGTTCATTTACGAATACAACGAATGTTGGTGGTTTAATCGCCACTTGTGTTGCATAGTAAATACGTAAACGACGCCCTTTATCTGTTGGTGCTGGATTACGTGCAATGGAATCTTCAATTACTTCATTTAAAATAGATGATTGGATACGCATCGCGTGGTTTTCACTAACACGCTTTATAATAGGTAAAATATTGAGTACACGTTGTTTCGTTTTTGCCGAAACAAAAATGATTGGTGCATAATCTAAGAACAAGAAATGCTCACGAATTTGTTCTGTGAATAAGTTCATCGTTTTCTCGTCTTTTTCAATTGCATCCCATTTGTTTACAACAATAATTACTGCTTTACCAGCTTCATGTGCATAGCCTGCGATTTTTTTATCTTGTTCTTGAATGCCTTCATCTGCATTCAGAACAACTAAAACAACGTCAGAACGTTCGATTGCGCGCAGTGCACGTAGCACAGAATACTTTTCTGTTGTTTCATAGACTTTCCCTTTTTTACGCATACCCGCTGTATCAATAATGACATAATCTTGCCCATCATGTGAGTACGGAGAGTCAATTGCATCTCGAGTTGTCCCTTGAATTTCACTTACAATAACACGCTCTTGGCCTAAAAAGGCATTTACAAGTGAAGATTTCCCAACATTTGGTCGCCCAATTAATGAGAATTTAATCGTATCTTCATCGTATTGCTCTTCATCTGGTTGCGGGAAGTGTTTTGCACATTCGTCCAATAAATCCCCTAAGCCTAAACCGTGCGAACCTGAAATTGGCCAAGGCTCACCGAAACCTAATGAATAGAAGTCATAAATCATATGACGCATATCCGGGTTGTCGACCTTATTAATTGCTAATACAACCGGTTTTTTTGTTTTATATAAAATTTTAGCTACTTGCTCATCTGCAGCTGTTACACCTTCACGACCATTTGTCATGAAAATAATAACGTCCGCCTCATCAATAGCGATTTCCGCTTGCTGGCGAATTTGCTCTAAAAATGGCTCGTCCCCAATTTCAATACCACCAGTGTCGATAATATTAAATTCATGTGCTAGCCAATCAGCCGAACTATAAATACGGTCACGTGTTACACCTGGAATATCTTCCACGATCGATACACGTTCTCCGACAATTCGGTTAAAAATTGTCGATTTACCTACGTTCGGACGTCCTACGATGGCGATTACTGGTTTTGTCATCTGTACTTCATCCTTCCAAACTCTTGTCTTTCCGTATTATACACGAATTTGACTATTATATCATTTTTTCACAACATTCTAAATGGAATTATTGTATGTTCGGCTTGTTAGTATATTTTGTTTTCGGATGAAGTTGTAATACTCAGAGATTTATTCTTCACTTAATATCACTTGAATCCTATATTCTTTTAATTGAGTATTGATTACCTCAAAAAATTTCAAGCAATTCTCGGGGGCTTTATATTTTGTACTTACCTCAATAACGTAATATTCAAATGCTGTATCCGGGTATGTTTCTGAATACTGATTTGATTCGATAAAGCCTAAATATGCATTAATTTTTTCTTGTAAAAGAATTAAATGCTCCTGTTCATTGTTCCAATCTAAATGATCTGCGAGCATCAACATTAAACCTTGCCCATCTTTACTCATACTCATTGCATCAATTTTATTCGTTTCTATTATAGACATAGTAGTGTCCTCTCTTTTCGGGTCATATAATCCATATTCGTAGGATATTTTTGCCTAACCGTCCAACCCAATGTTTTTCCTTTTTAGATTAAGTACATCTGATATCCCATATTCATCGAATGTTTCTATTAAATAATCAGATCCTTTTTGTAAAGCTATCTGTCTTTCTTCTTCATAAATGGGGAGTAGAGTAAAGAAATCAATTACTCTATTTACCGAATCAATAAAACGTCCTGCTTCAGTTTCCTTTAACAATATACATGATAAGGCTGTATTAGCAGCGAATGGCATGGGAGGTTCCCCGTTTGGAAGAATGACCCCTGCCTCTAGCCATCCATCATAGGAATGGGGAATATGAGCGACCATTCTCAGCCATTTTAAAGGCCAATAATGATTATTGTTCGCCATGTCATCTTTCCTGATTGGCCAATTCGCAGGTAACTTGAGTACTAATTCCGCGTACTTAACGCCAGTACTTTCTTCTGTTTCGTCCATGGCTACATCACTCATCCCTGTAGTCACAAGCGTGATAAAATCTTGTTCTTTCGTTGGCAGTATAATGTGAATATGAACCGCTACCTTACTGCCAGGGACAATTTCACTGATTGTCTGATAAATGGGTCCGAAATGTTCTCTTATGTAATCCAACATCTCAGTTGTTTCATTTTGTGCAGTATCGTTATACACTTCTTTTTTAGCAGAACCCAATAAGATTGCTATTTCTTTTTGCCCTCGTTCATGTGCAAATGCTAATGCATCCATATTTTTCATAGATTCTCCTGTGTACTTAACATGAATATCAATGCCATTTTCAATGAGAAGGTTGACAATATCTATATGTCCACCAAGAATAGCAGCAAATAATGGGTTCCTTTCTGGTTCGCTCACATCCATTTCAGCTCCACTAGACAATAGGCATTCAACAATGTCAAGATGTCCTTTTGAAGCCGCTTCGTTCATTGCTCCACCACCAAAAACACCGCCGCGTCTATTGATGTCAGCACCTAAGTCTATCAGTCGCTTGACTATTTCAAGCTTCCCATGTTTAGCTGCAACATGTAGCCAAGTCCCAAATGGTGTAACTATATTCATGAGTTCCATATCAGAACCAATTAACTCGACTACTTTTTCAACATTATTTTGTTTGATAGCTGTACGAATTTCTTTGGCTAGTTGTATATTTCCCATATGATTACGATCTCCTTGTAGCGGCTAAGTCACCTAATTCTTTAAGCCTTCGGACCATGTAATATCGGTTACCGCCATGATTTTTTACTTCTTTAATACTATCTACTATTGAAGGACGTATATGTAACGGCAACTTTTCCACCGCCCTTTTTCAAAGCCTTCTTCGTCTTCTTTACGGCGGCTTTGACGTGCTTTTTCGCTTGGATCACGACGATGTCTTGTTATCGATTTAACTATCCGTATCTAAAATTATAAAAAAAATGGCGACAGTTGAAATTTCCAGCTACCACCATTTTAACATTTTTTCCATTACCTTACTTTGCATCTAGAAGGTTAACTTCATACATTTCCTTCATATTCACATCAATTGGTAGTAAAGCATAATAATATTGATCATTATCTACTATAAATTGAACCAATTTGGTTTTTGTAGAATTCCAAAAATCTTTTAAACTGGAATAGTATTCTTCCAAATCTTCTTTATAATCCAATTGTAATAGATAACCTTTATCCACCATCGCAAAAACAATTAAACTCCCTAAAAGACCCTTCTGTTCATTGGCTTCTTCATACTCTTGATATTGGAACCAAATTTGGTCTAAGCTCATCACTTTTTTGTATTTTTCATAGAAGCTACTATCAGCCATAACCTCATAATCATGGATGAGTTCGTTGACAAATGCATGCCATTTTGTCGGAATAATTTTTTCTAATAACGGATTATTTTCGATGCCTTCTATTATTAAGTCAGTCTGTTCAATCTCCTGCTCAATGATTATATCATTGAGAGAAATCGGTTTAAATTTCATTGAATTCTTGTAATGGGCCAAGTCATAAGGATAGTGATTATTATTGATTAAGCTTGAATCATCCAAATCAAGTATTTTGGCAAGGGCTGCTGTTTCAAAACTCCAAAATCCTACATAGCCAGGTTCTTTATGCGCATTTTTCCATTCATAGTCATAATGCCCTTTAAACCATTCCTTCTCCATATACTTTTGTAATCGTTTAGAGGCTTCTTTCTTATCGGTTTGCGCAAGTTCTATAATTTCTCTTGTTTTTGCGTAGGGGTTTTCTTTATAATACTCATTAGTGATTTTTTCATATCCGATATCACTCGCATATAATAAAAAATCAATCACTGCATCGTTTATTTCCTTTTTCTCAACCACCTTACTTAATCTTTCTATATTCTTTTTATCTGTTTCTAATAGGATTCCTAAAGAAATGGTCCAAAGCAGACTTAAATAGCCTACTTCCCTAGTTCCTGTATTCTCTAAATCATTAATTGCATTATAAAAATCTTCTTCTATTGTAGTAATTTCATCCCCTAATGAATATTTTGCCCTAATATCCTCCATCTCGTATTTAAAAGTCCTTAAATATCTTGCCTCTATAATACTTTTATTATCTTTCGATTTCCTTTGTATACCATTTTTAGTATCTTCATCTAAATTTTTGATATCCAACCTTTTTTCAGCAATAAATTCTTTATGATATTCAATTCCTTCTCTACATTTTTCTCCTATACATAGATGATCCCTCATTATATTTAATTCCTCCTTGTCAATTATGGCCATTCTCCAATTATTTCACCCTTAGCATTTAATCTAAATGAAACTGTTTATATTGTCCCTTTATGTAGTTACAACTAGTTACATTTCAAAGCCCATTACAATCCATTCATCTACATAACCCCAAAAACTTATATTATATTTGGGCTTTAATTTTGCAGACCAAAAACTAGCATTGTTATTAAAACAATTAGTGACATCTATAGCTACGTAGCTTCCCATACCATTAGAGAAAAAACCAAATGATGAGTCTAGGTTGATTTTTATTGGTTCTTCTAAATCATCAATAATACTCCATTCGAGATCCTCGTCCCCAAGATATGTTACCGATTCAAGTGGAACTAGGCCCATTGATTCACTCGCATAGTAATAAAAACCATCATGAATATTTTCGTAAAAACTTCGAATTGAAGCAGGTACTTTATCCCACGCCCCCTCTAATTCTATGTTTTTTTGTCCCTTATGAGGATTACGCCCTTCGTAATATAAAATGTCTCCTTTAGAATTTTTTATAGTATATAAAATTGAATAAACTCCTCCCTCTTCCATAATCTCAATATTTATAAGATTTTGATAAAGATAGGAAATTGTTTTCCCTAATTCAGACCCTACATTTTTTTCCCATAGGCTCAAAAGTAAATTAATATTCCATTTAATATCAGCATTATAAAATAGCTCTTTCCATTCAATTGGTATTTCATTATTATTTAATCTACTAATTTCATCAACTGTTAGTATTCGAACATTTTCATTGTACTTTTTTAAATAGTTTATTTTTTCCATTTATTAATTAGCTCCCTAATTGATTATTTCCTAACCTATAAAAAATGGCGTTTATGGTACATCGAAATTATCTATAATAAAAATTTCACCTCCCAAACCTCATGCATAACCTAATATTAACAATTATGTATATAAAAATCAGTAACGGGATTTGTTGCTTAAGTTGAAGTAAACAGTCAAGTACTTAAAATTTCTATTTCTCGTATTTACTCTATTGGATAATACTCCGGCATTGTTTCAATCCTTAGGGTATGTAAATGTCCTTCTGTTATCCTAAAGTTTTTAAAATATATATGAATGTATACATTTTGTCACTTTCCCGCATGTGCAGATCATAGCTATATCTTCCAATATAAATCTTCATTTTCACTTTAAATTTCTACACTCCCACCATATAAACATGTAAAACGCTAAATGTGGTACATCCTTATAATCTATAACGAACTTATCTATCGAAACCTCTACTTCCATCGACTGTTTTTCCCCTTGTATGCAAGTACTTGTATACAATTTAATACTTAGTACACTGTAAGCCCGAAATATAAAAAATAGCGCACCTTTACGGTACGCACGACGAATGGCCAACTATCCGGAGTTTTTTTCGGATAGTTGGCTATTTTGCACATGTGGCTTGAATATTTTCTGACCA